>JBOHTL010000243.1:0-1748 GCA_050733735.1 Gemmatimonadaceae bacterium | reverse complement strand
ATGCCAACGCGTTCGCCATTCGCCCGGGATTCGACCAGGTGGTCGACCGAATGACCATCGCCGCCGGCATACTTGGCGCCTCGACTTCCGAGCGAGCGTTGGACGCGGCCCGGCGCATCGCCGTCGGCCTCCCCCCTGACTCGGCGCTGGCGCTGTTCAATCGCCGCAACGTCTGGCACGACGGATGGCTCATCGGCGCATTTCATGCCGCGTTCGGCGACACCGTGCTTGCGTCACGCTGGGGCGACGCCATGGCGACGCTGCCCTCCGGCGGATCGCCGAAGGAGTATGCACGCGCGCTGCAAGCGGACATCCGCTCCCGGCTGGCCCTGCGACGCGGCGATCGCGCCTCGGCGCTCGCGTACGCGCGACAGGCATTCGCGCTATGGGACATCCACTCCGAGAACACCCTCGAGAACCAGCCGGAGCCCGCGATCCGATTCCATTTCGCGACTTTGCTGCGCGACGCCGGCCGCAGCGACAGCGCCAGCGCGCTCTTCAGCTCACTCGCTCCGCCGACGACGTGGATGGGCTTCTACACGGCGCGCGCGGCCCTGGAGCTGGCGGAGCTCAAGGAGCGCGCCGGCGAGCTCCGCGAAGCCGAGCGCCACTACCTCCTCGCGGCGGCCTTGTGGGCGAACGCCGATCCCGAGTTTGCCGCGCTGCGCCGGAGAGCGAGAGAGGGACTGCAGCGTCTGACTGACTGAGCACTGGAAAGCTTCCAGTCGCAATGGAATGGTAGCACTCGCGAGCAGCCATCTCTCCATCGTGAGCCATGAAATACACACTCTGGCTCAATGGACATCTGCTCGGCGAAACTCGCCTCGAGCACAAGAACCCCATCGGCGCGCAGCGCATGGGCGGCCTGCGTCCTACTCCTTACGGTCAGGAGCTCCTGCCCGGGCTCTGCGGATTCCTGTCGGCGGCATCGGCACTGAAGAAAGCCATCCGGACGCTCGGCGTCGACGATCCCGACAAGGACGTCGAGCGCACCATGACACTGATGGACACCGTACCTGAAGGTCAGCGGTTTTCCGAGCTCGTGAAAGCGCTCAGCCAGCTCGAGCTCCGCGAAGCGGGCGGCGAGCGCGCCGCATTTCACACCGTCATCATCACTGACGTCCACGAGCTCGAGACGCTCGCGGACGCCCAGGATCCTCCCACGCAGATCGGTGAAGAGACGCCGCGCTACATCATCTCGGCGACGCCGGTGAATTTCGGCCCGCTCACGTGGGCCGTGCGGGGTGGGGCGAAGATGAAGGTGAGGATGGAGCCGAATTGATGCCCAGATCCGATCTAGCCCGGGCGCGGTGGGAAGGGCGTCCTACCGGCTTTCTGCCCTATCTGCCTTCTACGTCCGCCAATCGCGAAAGCTTTCTGCGGACCTCCGCAACCTTCGGCTGCAACCGCGGCTCCGCCGTCTCCCACAAAGCCACGAACTCGCGATAGTACTCAGCGGCCTTCGTCACATTCCCCTTCTCCTCGTATAATTCGCCGAGTCGCCGAAGCATGAGCGGCTTCGTTGACCCGTCCATCCCCAACCGCCCGTACTGCGGCGTTTCGACGTACTTCTCCAAATAGTGAATCGCCGAATCCGCGACCCCCATCCGATCCCAGGTCTGGCCGATGTCGTCGAGGACGCAGATCGCGCAGCTCCCGTTCGGGCCGTCGTACGTCGTGTCCGCGCGCCAGAGATCGCGCAGCGCGTCCCGATAGCGTCCTTCGGCCCGCGCGATGATCCCCAGGAT
>JBOHTL010000242.1:0-6332 GCA_050733735.1 Gemmatimonadaceae bacterium | reverse complement strand
TCGTCAACCTCGGCTGCATCGAGCTCCATCCGCACGCCGTGCGCGCGGGCGACCTCGAGCACCCGGACGAGCTGCGCCTCGATCTCGATCCCGTTCCGGGCGTGACGTGGAACGACGTGCGTCGCGTCGCGACGGAAGCGCGCGCGCTGCTCGAGGAGCTGGGCCTGCGCGGCTGGCCCAAGACGAGTGGATCGCGCGGGATGCACGTGAACGTGCGCATTCAGCAGCGCTGGCCCTTCACCGAGGTGCGGCGGGCCGCGCTGGCGTTCGCGCGCGAGATCGAGCGTCGCGCGCCGACGCTCGCGACGTCCAGGTGGTGGAAGGAAGAGCGGCACGGCGTGTTCGTCGACTACAACCAGAACGCGAAGGATCGGACCACCTGCTCGGCCTACTCGGTGCGCCCCGTTCCGGACGCGCGCGTCTCGGCGCCGCTTCACTGGGAGGAGATTCCGGACTGCGATCCCGCAGAGTTCACCGTGCTCTCGATGCCGAACCGGTTCGCCAGCGTCGGCGATCCCCATGCCTCGATGGACACGGCTGCCGGCTCGCTCGATGCGCTCCTGGAGATGGCGGCGCGCGACGAAGCCGCCGGACTCGGCGACGCGCCCTGGCCGCCGCACTTCCGGAAGACGAAGGGTGAGGCACCCCGCGTCGCGCCGTCACGCGCAAAGAAACCGCTCCTCGTGATCGCCAACTCGCCCGACAAGGACGCCGCGCTCGCGGGGCTCGACCGCTGGAAGAAACGCCACAAGAAGGCGGCATCGCACCTCGAGCCCGAAGACGTGCTCGTCGACTCGATGCGAGGACGTTCATCGACCTGGACGAGAATCCGCGTGAACCTGCAGCACGTGCCGAAGGACGTGCGCCCGAAGCAGGAGACCCCGGATCCCGACGACGATCCGACGCGCGACTGGCGCGCGGCCACGCGCAAACAGCGCTAGCGTCCCGCCGCGAAGATCTGCGACAGCTCGTGTGGCGGAACGACTTCGAGCTGCGCGAATGTGCAATCCCGCGGCCGCTTGTCGCCGCGCCAACGCCTGAACTGCGCTGTGTGGCGGAATCGGCTGCCCTGCATGTGGTCGTACGCGACTTCGACGACGAGCTCGGGTCGCAGCGGCTGCCATGAAAGATCCTTTCCAGCGCTCCATCGGCTTCCGACTCCGGGACGCCGGTGCATCGGCGCGTTGCCGGCCACTGCTTCGGCCTCGGCCCAGGCTCGCCAGGGATGTCCCTGCAGCGCGTTCTCGCGATATGGCGCGAGGAACTCGAGGAGCTCACGGCGTTTCGCGGTGGTAAAGCTGGCGCAAACGCCGACGTGCTCGAGGTTGTCGGCGTCGTCGTAAAGGCCGAGCAGCAGCGAACCGATCGCCACACCTTCCCCGCCCTTGTGCCATCGGAAGCCCGCGACCACGCAATCGCATTCGCGCTCGTGCTTCACCTTGAGCATGACGCGCTTGTTCGGCGCGTAACCGCCGGAGGCTTCCTTGGCGATGACACCGTCCAACCCAGCGCCTTCGAAGCGGCGAAACCAGTCGGCTGCGAGCTCGCGGTTACGCGTGACGGGTGTGATGTGCAGCGGCGGCCGTGGCGCGCCTTTCATCACGAGGCGCTCGAGGATTTCGCGCCGTTTCGCGAATGGCTTTTCGAGCAGGGAGTCGCCGCCGACGCTGAGCACGTCGAAAAAGACGACCGATGCCGGCATCTCCGCGGCCAGCTTCTGGATTCGCGATGCGGCGGGATGCAGGCGCAGCTGCAGGGCGTCGAAATCGAGCGCGCCGTCGCGCGCGATCACGATCTCGCCGTCGAGCACACAGCGCGGCGGCAGCTGCGCCGCGAGCGGCTCACGCAGCTCCGGGAAGTACCTGAGCAGCGGCTTTTCGTCGCGGCTCTGGATGAATATCTCGTCGTCGTCTCGGAAGACCAGCGCGCGGAATCCGTCCCACTTCGGCTCGAAGATCCAGTCGCCGCCTTTCGGCAGCTCGCCGACCCGCTTCGCGAGCATCGGGAGAATCGGCGGCGACAGGGGGAGGTTCACGAGATTCTCAGGATCAGGGGAAAGGGAAAATGGGAAATGAGGGGGACCTGGAAAATGGGACGCGGGAAATGGGAGACCCGGTCCTATTTCCCGAGCCCCTTCTCACACCCGTTTCCCATCTACCCTTTCCCTCTTGCCTGAAACTTCACGGTGCTCCTGGCCGATATCGCCTCACCGTTCCGGCAGCCACGTCGGCTTCCGTGAAGAGCACTCGCTTCATCTCGCCGCGGGCGAACATCTCCGCCTGGTCGGCGTGATGCGGCGAGTCCTCGTGCGGGCTCTGGCCGTAGGCCAGCACGGAATACGCGCGCGGCACGTCGCGTCCGAATTCGACCGCGAGCACCCAGCCGTCGCCCCCGATCACGGAGCGCTTTCCGTCGTCATCGGTCCGGAAGTTCACCACGCGGAAGCAGCCCAGCGCGCCGGAACATCCGCCGACCGGCACGTCCACGCTGCCGCGGCGAACGCGGTGCACTTCGCCCCACGCGACATCGAAGCGACCATGGCGCCGAATCGTTTCACCGACCGCCCAGGTAAACGCCTGTGCCGCCCGCTGCGGGTCGCGCAAACCGCGGGGAGTGCCGAGTGGATTGGCCGGCGTCCAGCGCTCGACGAACAGTGAGTCCGCCGAAGTGCCATCGAGCATCCTCCGCCACCAGATCTCGAACAACACGCCTCCGCGACTCTGCGGTGCCGCTGAATTGTCCCAGCGTTCAAGCAGCTGCGCCGCGGCCCGTGTGGTCGAATCCGGATGCGCCGCGCGGACGCCCGCGAGCAGATCGGCCTTCACCCGGTCGGCGAGCAGCATCCGGTACGAGTGCTTCAGCCGTATCACCTCCTCGAGGCTGAACCGACGGTCGTTGTCGATGAGCAGGAGACTGTGCTGACTTCGCAGCCTGAGCTCGGGATCGGGAAAGTGCGCGGGATATCTGGACCGGTCGAGCACCTGTCGCAGGTTCGTGTGGTACGGCGGATCGTTCTCGTTCCGCACGTAGCCACCGCGCGGATTCAGCAGCTGCGGAAGCGAGTCGAATGGGACGTAACGCGTCCATATTTGGTTCGTTCGCCGTGCCGCGACGGCAGACGTGTCGCCTCCGCTGGCGTGTGGCAGCGCCGGAACAGAGGCGTTCCACACGTAGAAGATGTTCCCTGCCCGGTCCGCGTAGGTGAAGTTCGAGGTCACGCGCGCGCGCATCCGCATCGCTTCCTTCCATTCCGCGAGCGATGACGCGCGCATCATCCTGAGAAACTGCTCCCCTGCGCGAACGTCGCCCTCACCCGCGGCGCGAAGCACGAAGATCCTGCCGTCGGCGCGATGGATGACCGGACCGAGTGGCGTGCTCCAGAATTCCCGCGTCTCGGTGGAAAGGCCGTCGCCATTCCGGAACGCGACCGTGATCAGCTCGCGCTCCACCGGAAGCGACGCGCCTTCGAAGAGGTAGCGGTCCACGCCGTTGGGATCGACGTCGAGCGCGTAGATCTCGTCGAGATCGGGTGAATTGTTCGTGGTCGCCCAGCCGAGGTCCTTGTTGAAACCGCCGATGACACCGAATGGGCCACCGATCCTGAAATCGCCGTAGAAATCCAGCGCCCCTGGAATCGTGAGGTGTGCCTCGTAGTAGCCGGCCGTCCAGGAGAGATGCGGATTGCGCACCAGGATCGCCCGGCGGGACTTCGTTCGCGACGGAGCGAGTGCCCACGCGTTGGATCCTTCTTCGATGGGATCGCTCTCTCCGGACTGCGGGCGGTCCGCAGAATCCCGCGGCGCCGGAGTCATGCGCGCGAGAAACCGCCGCGCGGCTCCCAGGCTCGCGCCTCCGACATCTCGGGCCGCCACGTCATAGCCGGTGAACCGCGGCGCAAAGCCAGCTGGAAACTCCTCGGGATGCCGCTCGATGAAGCGGTTCACGCCGGCGGCAAAACCCTCGTACACGGCCCGCGTCTCGTCGTTCAGGGTGGCGTACCTGGCGACCGCAGTCCGGTAATCGCGCCGTGTGATGAAGTCGCTCTCCATGCTGTCGCGGCCGAACCATTTGCCCATCTCGCCGCGGGCTTGCAGGAGACCGAGAACGACGCGCGGCCCGTAGTCCTCGAGCTGGACCCAGGCGAGGCCGTACGCGGCCGCCTCGAAGTCCTGTGCCGTGATGTGGGGAACGCCGAACGCCGTGCGCCGCACCTCGACGCGACTCCAGAGATCCGCCTGCGCTCCGACGGCACCCGGCGCGAGCAGAAGCGCCAGCGCGGCGCTCCAACAACGAGACAACGACGACCCAGTTGACGAATTCATCGAGTTCAGGAATCCAGATCGAAGAGAGGTCCCACCCCGGCGGCAGCAATCTCGGGACGCGCGCGCACCCAGGCTTCGGCGGCGCTGCGATCGGCTTCCGTCGCCTGCCCGGCCTCGCTGTGCACCGTCATCGACCAGCGTGCGCCCGAGAAGCCACCGCTACACACCAGTCCGCGCGACGCGGCGAACGCGAGAAACGCATCGGTGAGCGCGGCCTCGCCCGCGGCATCGAGCTGCGCGTGCAGAGTGCACTGCAGCGTGAATCCGAAGATCGGACACGCGGCCGTCACGGCACCAGCGGCTCCTCGGCGCCGTGGATCGTCGCTTCCATCTGGCGCTGGACCATGTCGTAGTATGCGCCCCGCGCCTCCATGAGCTCCTCGTGCGTCCCGCGCTCCACGACGCGGCCGTCCTCCATGAGCAGAATGAGATCGGCCTGACGGATGGTCGACAGCCGGTGCGCGATCACGAACGTCGTGCGTCCAGCCAGCAGGGTCGCCATCGACTCCTGGATGAGCTGTTCGCTCTCGGTGTCGAGATTGCTCGTGGCTTCGTCGAGAATGAGGATCTGCGGTCGGGCGAGAATCGCGCGTGCGATCGCGAGGCGTTGACGCTGACCGCCGGACAACTTCACGCCGCGCTCGCCGATGAAGGTATCGTAGCCTTCCGGGAGCTTCACGATGAACTCGTGCGCGTTCGCGCGGATGGCGGCGTCCTCGACTTCCTCATGCGGCGCGCGAGTGCGGCCGTACGCGATGTTCTCGCGCACCGATCCGTCGAAGAGGAAGACCTCCTGCTGCACGATGGCGAGCAGCGACCGATACGACCGCAACCGGAAATCGCGAATGTCGATGCCGTTGAGCAGGATGCGTCCCTTCGTCGGATCGTGGAACCGCGCGACGAGGTCGGTGACGGTCGTCTTCCCCGCGCCGCTGCGACCGACCAGCGCCACGACGGTCCCGCCGGGCGCGGTGACATTGAAGTCGATCACGACCGGCTGTCCCGGCCGATACTCGAACTCCACGTTCTCGAAGCGTACTTCGTGCACGATCGAAGGGGCAAACAACGCGCTGGGACGATCGGGTTTGTCTTCCTCCATGGCGAGCACCTCGAACACGCGCTCCATCGCGGCCAGCGACCGCTGCAGCTCGGAGAACGAGTTCACGATGTTCCACACGGGGCCGAGCAGCAGAAACGTGTACCACTGGAACGCCATGATGTCGCCGATCGACGCGCGACCACGCACACTGAGATAGCCGCCGTACCAGAGAATCACGACGTTCACCGCCGCGAGGAGCAGTCCCCAGGACGTCCAGAGCACGAGCTCCCGGCGGTGCGCGAAGAGCTCCTTTCGCAGCACCGTGTGCCGGCCGAGCATGTAGTCGAGCAGCTCGCGCATCTCCCCGCGGAAGGCGCGTACCACGCGAATGCCGGAGAAGGTCTCGCCGACGCGCCCGTCGACGACCTCCACGTCCTTTCGCACCGAGCGATAGATCGGCCGCACGCGCTTCGCGAAGACGAAGCTGAGCAGCATGATTCCCGGGATGATCGCCAGCGCGGTCAGCGCGAGCCGCCAGTTCAGCGTCGTCAGCACCGCGACGGCGATCACCAACCGGATCACGGAAATCGACGGTGAGATCACCGCCATCTGCAGCAGCCCGGTGGTCGTGTCGACATCGCCCGTCAGCCGCGACAGGATGCCACCGGTCTTCATGTCCCACAGCTTCGGCATCGGGAGGTGCAGCAGCCGCTCGAACAGCGATCGGCGCAGCGAGAGCATCACCTTCACGTTCAGCAGCCGCTGGCGATAATCCTTCAGGACGTTCACCAGGTTCGAGACCACGACGGTGGCCAGGAAAAGGCCGCCAACCAGGTGCAGTCGGCTCAACCGCTCCGCGACGTCCAGCGCGGTATTGAGGAGCACCCGATCGATGATGAACCGCATGAAGAGCGGCTCGATCATCTCGAGGCCCGCACGCAACAACGCCAGCACGAAGACGATGATGACGG
>JBOHTL010000241.1:0-3536 GCA_050733735.1 Gemmatimonadaceae bacterium | reverse complement strand
TCGCAATGCGGGGCGCGGTCGTGCGGGCTGCCTGGTGCGCGATTATCGCCTGCTCGCGCGCGGCGGCGGCCTTGGCGCGGGCGATCGCTCGCTCTTTGGTCTGGATCTCAGTCGCGGTAGGCCGTTTCCGCTCCGATACCGGTCTCCTGGAATGCGCTGCTTCCGCTTCGCGGAGCAGTTTGTCGCCTTCCTCGGGCGTCATCTGGCCGCGACGCACCATGTACTGCACCAGGTCGCGCGCGCTTTCCACGGCGAACCCCGCGATGCCCGCGGCGGCGCTGATGACGTCTCTCATGGCCGCGGACACCTTGCTTCCGGCTTCGCGACTGATTTCCTGGGCGCGTTCGGTCAGCTCGGCGATCGCATCCTGCGCATCCACGGCGCGGTGTCCCGGAGAACGTTTCGCGCCGGCGACCGGCGTCGGGGTGGTGCCGGGTTTCATCGGTGTAGCCACAGGTTGGTCAGCCATTCATCGTGTGAGGAGCCATGCGGCTGCTGCCGAGTCAGGCGCGCCGGGGGCCGCTTTGGCAAGCGGCAAGTATATGATTGAGCGCAAGCTATGCAAGCGCCGCTCAAGGGATGGACGAGCCGGTTAGCGCGCGTGTACTTCGGTCAGATTCCAAGGCAGTCACCAACGTGATGTCCGCGATCGGCTCACCACTTGTGAGCCAGTTTAAATACAGTACACGAACACAATGACGACATTACCACTGGCGGACCTCAAGGTTCTGGATCTGTCTCGAGTCCTGGCTGGCCCCTTGTGCACGATGATGCTCGCCGACCTCGGCGCTGACGTCATCAAGGTAGAGCGGCCTGGTCGGGGGGACGACACCCGCGGCTGGGGACCGCCATTCGATGACCGCGGTGAGAGCGCGTATTTCCTGAGCGTCAACAGAAACAAGTTGAGTGTAGTCGCCGACCTGCAGAGCGAACGTGACCGCGCCCTCATCCGATCGCTGGCGCTCGAGGCAGACGTGGTCGTCGACAATTTCCTGCCCGGCACGCTCGATCGCGCAGGCCTGAGCCCCGATGACCTGCTGAGGGAGAACGAGCGGCTCCTCTGGTGCACGATCACCGGCTTCGGTGCCGGAAGCAGACGTCTCGGTTACGACTACGTCGTGCAGGCGGAGTCGGGATGGATGGCGATCACGGGCGACCGCGGTGGTGATCCGATGAAGACGGGAGTCGCGCTCGCGGACATCGTCGCAGGGAAGGATGCCGCGATCGCAATTCTCGCGGGCCTGCATCGGCGCGCGGGCGCGCCGCTCAAGGATCGCTACCAGCTCATCTCTCTGGCGCACAGCGCCCGTGCGGCGCTCACGAACGTCGCGCAGAACACTCTCGTTTCGCAAAAGGACGCGCAACGCTGGGGAAACGCGCATGCGAATCTCGTTCCGTATCAGCTCTTTCACGCGAGCGACCGGCCTGTCGTCATCGCCATCGGAACCGACGAACAATGGATCGCGCTCGCCCGCGTTCTCGAGCTACACGAGCTCGGCGCCGATCCCGCGCTGGCCTCCAATGCGGGGCGTCTCGCTCAGCGCGATCGCGTTGTCGGCGCCGTCGCTGGCGCGCTGAGGAAACGCGCGGGAGCCGAATGGCAGCGCCAGCTGCATGCGGCGCACGTACCCTGCGGCCTGGTGAAGTCCGTCGTTGAGGCCATCAACGACGCAGGCGCCGCATCGCCACTTAATGGTATGCCCTCGAGCGTCGGGGGGCGGGTACGTTTCCCCCCTCCCAGGCTGGACGAACATGGCCGCCTGGTACGTGAAACGAAATGGGGCGTATTCGACCGTTACCGATGAAAAGGTCTGTCGTCTTTAGCTCGTGGCGACCGTCTTACGTCCCGTGGCAGCCTCGCCTGCCCTGTCCCCTCGGAAGAAACGGCACTATTCTACCGTCGTGAAAATGACGGAGACGGAGCCGCGCGCGGCGGCGGCTGAACCTGAAGCCGACCAGCTGATCATTCAGCGGGTCCTGGGCGGCAACCGCGACGCGTTCCGGCTGCTGATTTCGCGGTACAGCGATCCGCTGTATCGACATGCGTTGTGTATGACCGGAAGTCCGGATGTCGCCGAAGACATCCTTCAGCTGTCTTTCATCAAGGCGTACCAGCACCTCGCCGAGGTGCGCGGACGCTTCGATGCCTGGGTGTTTCGGATCGTTGCGAACGGTTGCAAGGATTGGCTCAAGAACATCCGACGTTCGCATCTCAGCTACGACGAGGATGACCAGCCGTCGTCGTACGCGACGCCTGACGAGGAACTGGACCGCAGCGAGCTGCGGACGGACCTCGACGGCGCGCTCGCGGCGCTTCCCGCTTCGCTGCGTGAGGCGTTCATCATGAAACACGTGGAAGGCCGGTCGTACGAAGAGATGGCTGATCTGCTCGGCACAACGGTCGGGGCACTCAAGATGCGCGTTCACCGTGCACGCGAAGCGCTCCAGGCCCTACTCGAGGAGAAGTACGCATAACATGCTTGACGATCTGAACACCGGGTCATCCCGCGACGGTCGTGAAGGCCACAAGGAAGTTCCCGCGCGTCATCGCCGCGACCGCGACAGAGAAGTGCGCTCCGTTGTGGAGCGCGAGGTACCGCTCGGGCAGCAGTCCGATCACACGCTCTCGCCCGCGGTGCATTCGTGGCTCGACGGTGAGCTGCCCGAAGCGGCAGTTCGCAAGGGCGACACCGCTCACGACGTGGAGTTCTGGCGTACGGTCAACTCCCAGATGGAGCGCGCGCGTCGCATGCGCACGCCGGTGCACGTCGAAGCGCAGATCATGGCGTCGCTGCCGCACCATGCGCCGCAGCTCATCACGCCGTGGTATCAGCGCGAGTTCGTGATCAAGCCGTCCGCAGCGGTCGCCGTGGCGATCGCACTGATCGCGATCACGGCTGCCGCTACTGTCGCTTTCCTGGCACCGTAACGGCGACTTAAAGTGTTAAATCAGAGGGCCGGCGTGTCACGCCGGCCCTTTTTCTTTTGTGATGTGTGCGCTGCCGCACAAACGCTACAACATGCTGAGCCTCACCGAGTTATGGAACGCATGCCCCCTGTCGTTCGCGCCGGATGAGGCGGCTCTGGCATGAACTTCGATATAGTAATAAGGCGCGGTTTGCTTAATATGGGGCCGACCGCCGACCTATGACCTCCATTACGAGGTAAGCGTGGCCGCCGAGCAGACGTTCGAGGTGCTGTTGAGCGAGTTTCGTCGAGTGGGTGTCGATCCCGACACCTTCAGCGCGATGCTCGCTCTGCGCCCGGAGGACGCGCTACGTGCTCTCCGTGCTCTTCCGGATAGCGCTGGCCCATCAGCCTTTCTCGCGCAGCTGCGCAAAGGTGGAGTAAACACTGCGCCAACGAAGGCAACCGACGTCATTCGCGAAAAACAGCGCCGCCGCGACAAGACCGCGTAAGTGAGGTTTCTCGCCCTCGGCGATTCGTACACGAACGGCGAAGGTGTAACGGAGCAGGAGCGATGGCCCAGCCAAAACGTCGCTCTGCTTCACCACCACGACATCCACCTGACCGAT
>JBOHTL010000240.1:0-5601 GCA_050733735.1 Gemmatimonadaceae bacterium | reverse complement strand
CTCCGCGCGTTGGCGGACGCCGCGCGGATTGCGAACGAGGATTCCTGGCGCGCGCTGGCCGTTGCCAATGGGGAGTTTCTCTTCAGGGAGATGGTGCGCGACGATCGCGTGTTTCGTTCGCACAAGGATGGCGTGACTCGCATTGGAGGTTTTCTCGAGGATTACGCCGCAATTGGACTTGGAGCCATTGCGCTGTACGAGCTGACCTTCGATCCGAGGTGGCTGTCGAACGCGCGTACCCTGGCCGACGCGATGGTGCAATGGTTCTGGGACGATGACGCCGAGGCATTCTTCGATACGCCGAGCGATCATGAGGAACTGCTCACCCGCCCGCGCGATTTCACGGACAACGCGACGCCGTCAGGGACTTCGCTGGCGGTCGAACTGCTCCTGCGGCTGGGCGACGTTCTCGGAGAGGCGGACATGACACGACGAGCGCGCTTCGTGCTCGAGTCCATCGTGGAGCCCATGGCACGGTATCCCCTCGCGTTCGGGCATGCCCTCACAGCGGCGGACATGGCCGTCTTCGGCGCCGTGGAGGTCGCGCTCGCCGGGTCGCCCGGCTCCGATGACCTGAAGGAGCTGGTTCGTGCCGCCAATGCGTCATTCGTTCCATCGCTCGTCCTTGCCGGCGGCTCGCCCGATGGCGCGGGGGTCGCGCTCCTGGCCGATCGGCCGATGCGCGACGGGCGCGCAACCGCGTATGTCTGTCGCGGATTCGTCTGCGACTCGCCGGTGACCGACGCCGGAGCGCTGTGGGATCAGCTGTCTCGCGCTAGCCGAGCAGGAGCTCTCTGAAGAAGCCTGGCGGAATCGTTCCCATGCGCATGAAGCGCTCGTGGAATTCGCGGGCGGAAAATTCGGTTCCGCGCCGCGTGCGATACGCGTCCCGCAAGTCGACGATCGCGTTCTTTCCCAGGTTGTACGTGATCGCCTGGGTCGGCCATTTGCTGTACCGGTAAATGGCGCGCGACGCGCTGTCGCAGACCGCACGCGCGGCGTCGTTCTGTGAGGCGGTACTGCAGGCGTCGGGCAAAAAGTTCACGTGGCGCGTGAAATAGCTCGTCGCATCGTCGTAGCTCAGACGTCCGGTGTGCAATCCGACGTCGATGTGCACGCGAGCCGCGCGCAGCAGCTGCGCCTGCAGCATGTAGAGGTATTCGGGCGCTGAATAGAAGCCGTATGGGCTGTCGGGCGTCGCCTCGGCCATGAGCTCTTCGCTGTAGAGTCCCCAGCCCTCGGTCGCCATCGAGTCGCTCCACATGGACGACGAATCCTCGACCGCGCCCGGCGTGAGCCAGCGAACGTTCGAGATCTGCGATCGATGTTCCGTCAGATACTTGAAATGCCAATCGTGGCCGGGGAACCCTTCGTGGATCGCGGTGCTCGCGACCGAGGCGCGGGCGTGTTCCCGCAGCGCGGCGGGATCGTTGTCCGTCGGCGTGAGGTAGAACCGCCCCACGCCGGAAGGTTTGAGCGGCGGCGCGGGATAGTACGCGGCGTCGATCGTGTTCCGCAGCACGGGAGGCGTGGGCACGACGTCGAGCCGGTAGTCCGACGGAATCTCGAACATCGCCTGCGTGCGGCCGTAGGCCACGGCGCGCTCTCCTGTCTCACGGTACCAACGCAGCAGCTCGTCGTCGTTGGCGGGGGAGTCCGTGGACAGGTCCTCCATCACGCGGCGAATGCTCCACGCGCGGTCCTGCTCATTGCCGAACGGCAGGCTGATGCCCCGTTCGCGGGCGATGCGCTCCGCCACTTCCGCCATGCGCCGCGTGTACTCCTCGACCTGCCGGTGTCCGAACTGAAAAAGGTCGGCGGGGGCGCGCTCTTCACGGAAGACCGTGCGGAGACGCCACTGATACATCGCTTCGCCGAGCGCGTAGCGATCCGTGCGATCGTCCGCCGGAAAGTTCCGTTCGAGCCACGCGGCGAAGTCCGTGTACGCGCGGGCCGCGTTTTCACCAGCGCCGGAGATCCCGCCGAGCGTCGAACCGGCGAAACGCTGATCTCCCAGATATCGCTTCGCCATCTCGGGGAGCGTCGCGCGGAAGTACTCGGCGTTCGCGCGGCTGCCTGTGATGCCGTCACGCTGCACCATGCGGTAGTCCGGCATGTTTCCGGACCGACGGCCGGCAAGCAGATTTTCCCGCGCCACCGCGAGGTAGGGTGGGATGGCGGCGATGCGGTTGACCACCATGCGCCACTCGGGTTCCTCGCCGATCCTGCCGTCGTCGAAGCGGCGCATCTGCTGAATCTGCCAGTCGATGCCACGGAAGGGCTCCGCCACGTAGGTATCGACCGAGCGCTCGTGATATCGTCGGTCCAGCTGGCCTGTGAGAAACGCCAGTTGCGACGTGATGAGATCGAAATCCACGCGTCCCTGGGGTGTGAGCAGCGCGTAGTCGATGGACGATTGTGAGCGCTGCAGATTCCGATACTCTCGCGCTTCGTCGGCAAGTCCGGCCGTGGAGTAGTCGCGCAGCTGTCCGTTGAGCGCCCGCAGCGCTTCGTTCCACCCCTCGCCCCCGAGGTACGTGGACGTGACCGGGTTCAGCTGAAGGTGGGTGCGGAAATAGCGATCGCGCAGCTCGTCGAAGGAGTCGTCGGTGAGCTCCGCGCGCGACTCCAGCCTGCATCCGTCCAGCAGTGGTGCGGCGGCGGCGCCGGCCGCGAGAACGATCCCGCGTCGCAGGAAGTCGCGGCGATCGACGGTCACTGCGAGTACCAGTGCGTGGCCGTGCTCCACTTCTCCGGGACGAACAGATTCTCGTCCAGTGACACGTTCACGCGAACGTCGGAATACTCCTCGAGAAAGAACACCCGTCCTTCCATGAAGAACCGCACGAGCTCGGCGATCCAGCCGCCGCCATGCTGCACGTAGTTCTCGAAACGGATGTCCTGCGTGCGGCCGCGCTGATCCGTCTGGATCATCCGGACGAACAGCAGCCGGTCCTCTTCGATCCAGAACTGGTTGGTGGTCGAATCGCGCGGACCGGCACCGATCACGTACGTCCGTTTTCCATCCAGGGAGTCCACGCGAAGCATGGTGAGGTTGAACCCGAGCCGACGCAGCTGATCGAAGGTCCTGGACACGGGCTGCGCGTACACGTCGAACGCGAGCACCAGAAGCGGGTTCGTGCCGGAACGGCGATCGACGATCGTTCCACCCTGCACCTGATACAGCGAATCGTTGCGATACAGAATACCGTTCTCTTTCGCCAGCTCACCGAGATCGATGCGCAGCCGTCCCGGCAGGGCTGCTGCTTCGTACCAGGTCTCCACGCGCGAGGTGCTGCCGTCCGGACGGAAGTAGGTGCTCTTCTGCACGAAGGTCGTGTTCCGGAACCAACGCCCCGCATACCTCGCCCGCATGGTCTCCAGGAGCTGGTCGGCGCTCGTGATGAGCGGGTCGTGGCTCGCCGAAGGCTCCGGCCCGCTTCCGACCTGCACCTGTCGGCTGCACGCGGACGCCAGGACGAGGGCGGCGGACAACGAAGCGAGAAGACGCATGTCTGTAAGCAAACGGGCCGGCTTTTTCCGAGCTAGGGTCTGGCAGTGACTGCACCGATGTCTCAGTATCCTGTCCCGTGTCTACACCGCGCAGCGCGTTACTGATCGTCAATCCTGGCGCGCGCCGCGGGGCGCGCGCGCGAGACGCGGCCTGTCGCGCCCTGGTGAAGGCTGGCCTGGTCTGCGACGTCGCGGTTACTGAATACGCCGGGCACGCGACGAAGATCGCCCGCGAACGTGCGCCAGATCACGATGTCGTCTTCACCCTCGGCGGCGACGGCACCGCCATGGAAGTCATCACGGCCATCGCCAACGGCGGGCCGCCGGTCGGTATTCTCCCTGGTGGCACCGGTAACGTGCTCGTCCGGTCCTTTGGCATTCCGCTGCGGGTGACTCGCGCCGTGCCCGCGCTCCTGAACGGCGAGGAAATGCACATGGACCTCGGCCGGCTGCAGGACGGCCGGCATTTCGCCATCGGCGTCGGCGTCGGTCTGGACGAGAGCATGATCGCCGGCGCGACGACCATGATGAAGAAACGCGTCGGGCTGTGGGCCTACGTCTGGTCGGCTTCGCACGCCGTTCGGCGGCTCGAGCGCTTCCGCGTGCGACTGACCGTCGATGGCACGACCCACGAACGCGAGGTGGTGTCGGTGCTGATCGCGAACCTCGGCTCGGTGCTCGGCGGCATGATGCAGCTCGGGCACGGGATCCTGCACGACGATGGGTTGCTGCACGCCTGTCTGTTCTCGCCGACAACGCGGTGGGACGCCGTGCGCATCTTCTCCCGCATGCTCCGTGGCACGGCGCATCTCGATCCCTGCGCGTTCTACGTTCCGGGAAAGACCTTTCGGCTCGAGACGTTTCCGCCGCGGCGCGCTCAGGCGGACGGCGAGTTGCTCGACGTCACGCCGATCGAGATCACCGTGCAACCGCGAGCCGCCCGTCTGCTCATTCCGCGAGGTCGGCGCAGCTCTTGACGATCTGCCGGCAGTTGCGGCAGATGAGCTTGCATTTCACCCAGTGGAGCGCGTCGAAGCCGCAATGATCGCAGGTGTGCGGCTCCGGCTGCGGACGCGCGCCGCTCACTCGAAATCGAGGGCGAGGTCGAGCGCGGGAGGCGAATGCGTCAGTGCACCCACGGAGATCCAGTCCACGCCCGTCCCGGCGATCCCACGAACCGTCGACAGGTTCACGCCGCCGGAGGCTTCGGTCTTCGCGCGACCGGCCGCGATGCGCACGCTCTCGCGGAGGTCGTCGAGAGACATGTTGTCGAGCAGCACGATATCGACGTTGGAGTCCACCGCGACCTGCACCTGTCGGGGCGTCTCGCATTCGACTTCGATCTGCATCTTCCGCGGCAGCATGTCGCGCACGCGCTTTACGGCCAGCGCCACGTCGCCGTCGCATGCCGAGAGGTGGTTGTCCTTGATGAGGATCTGATCTGCGAGATCCATGCGATGGTTCAGGCCGCCGCCAGCGCGCACGGCGTATTTCTCGAGCCGCCGCCAGCCGGGCGTCGTCTTCCGCGTGTCGAGGATCTTGGCCTTCGTTTCCGCAACCGCCTCGACGAACTTTGCCGTCAGCGTCGCGATGCCTGAGAGCCGCTGCATGAAATTCAACGCCACGCGCTCGGCGCCGAGGAGGGCCCGCGAATGGCCTGTCACGAAGACCACCGGATCGCCCTTCTGGACGCGGAACCCGTCTTCGCGCTCGACGCGCAACGTCGCCTTGGGATCCAGCTGACGGAACGCCTCGAGTGCCAATGACAGCCCGGCGATCGTGCCGTTGCCGCGGGCGACGAGGGTAGCGCGCGCTCTGCGGTCGGACACGACCGTCGCGATCGTGGTCAGATCGTTGAAGGCCTGGTCTTCGTCGAGGGCATCTCGCACGAAGCGCTGCAGCTCGGGACCCTTGAGCGGAAAGCGCAGCAGCGAGTCGCCGTCGTACGCGGGCATCGACAGCGGCGTGATGGTGCGCGGCACACTACGGCGCTCTCCCCCCCGTTCCATTCCCGGAGTTTCCATTGGCCCTCCCCCTCCCCCTTCGGACAACGTCGGTTCGTTGGCTGGTACAGCTACTCGCCTGGAT
>JBOHTL010000239.1:0-13689 GCA_050733735.1 Gemmatimonadaceae bacterium | reverse complement strand
CATGCATACGGTCTCCGATCTTGCGTCGTTGTCGATGCAGCGCATCCTGGCCATGCAGGAAAGCGAGCGGCGCCGAGCCGAAGCCGAAGGCGCCATGCGATCACGTGACGACGTGCTGGGCATCGTCTCGCACGATCTTCGAAACCCGGTCAACACGATCTCGATGGCGGCTTCCCTGCTGGCCGATGCAGACATTCCGCTCACGCCAGATCAACAGCAGAAACAGCTGGAGATCATTCAGCGTTCGGCGCGGCGCAGAGCGACGTGCGACTCGAATGTCAGGTAGCGAAGGACCTGCCGAAGTGCCACATGGATCGCGATCGCATCGTGCAGGTGCTGTCGAACCTTCTGAACAACGCAGTCAAGTTCACGCCGGCGGGAGGATGCGTCATCCTGTCAGCATCACGAAGTGAGAACGGGGGCTGCCGATTCGAAGTCTCGGACACTGGCCCCGGCATCGCCCACGATCAGCTGCCGCATATCTTCGATCGATTCTGGCAGGCCAAACGCACCGCGCACATGGGAAGCGGGCTCGGGTTGGCGATCGCCAAAGGGATCGTGGACGCGCACAAGGGGCGCATTTGGGTGAAGAGCCGGGTCGGCGCGGGAAGCACGTTCGCGTTCGAGCTGCCGGCGGCCCCTGAGTGCACGTGAACGGGGAAGAAACACCCCCCCGCGCCTTTCCCCTTTGCCTCGTTCCCGTCCCTGTCGCTTACTCGACTCGACTAAAGGCCGGGCACGCAGGCCTTCGGTCCGCGCTCGAGGCCTTCCCTGAAATTGCTCTGTCGCTGCGCCCGAGTTCCGTGCGCCTGACGCGAGAGCCGAGCCTGGCGTCGTGAGTCGACGCGCGAGTTGCCCGTCGGCTGAAACTCGGGATCCGCCGCCGCGGCCATCGCGAAGAACGCTTCCTCCACGTCGCCGTCCTCGAGCGATCCGTCGCGCTCGGCGTGTCGCGCGAACGCTCCGGCGAGACAATCGGCCGCGCGCTCGTTCGCGTACGACGATCGTGACTGGTAGCCGAGCTGGAACGCGACCGCGTGCCCCATCTCGTGCGCGATGATTCCCACCGCCGCCATATCGCCATCCGTGCCGAGCGCGTGGCTGGCGAGCTTGGCCTGCGCCGCCAGGAAAACGTCGTCGAAGTAGATCGTGTTGTTGTTCAGGCAGTACGCCGCGTTGTTGGCCGGCATGATGCCGCACGCCGTGCGCGCGTTGCCGCGATAGCGGACCAGGCGCGGAGTGCGGAAGGGCGCGCCGACCCGGCGCAGCTCGTTGGTCCACATCGACGCGAGCGCGCCGTGCGCCGCCGCCGCTTCCGTTGTCGAGGCCTCGATGTCGCGCGCCGTCAGCGCGATGCGCACCGGGTCGTCGTCAGCATGGGCAAACGCCGCCGAAGACCACTCCCTCGTGCTGCCAGCCGACAGGGCCACGACAATCAGACCGATCGCGGCCGTACGGCCGCGCGCGATGATTCGATTCCACATGGCTGTATTCCTCCTCCCAGACCATGTGGTACACGTCGCAAGTCTTCGAGTATCACGCGGTTGTTCGTCATGTCACGAACGGCACACGCGTGTCACGAACGGGGAAGAAGGGAAACGCGAAAGGGGTCTCCAACGCCTTTTCCCTCTTACCCTTTCCCGTTTTTCCCTTACCGTCCTGTCGCGACCGTCGGCCGAAACGCCGCGTCGATCACCTGTCCGACGAAGGACGCGGGAGGCGCGATTCCGAGCATCCACAATGTCGTCGCGGCCGTGTCCATCGTGCGAATGCCGGACAGGGTATCGCCAGGCTGCACACCCGCGCCCCACACGATCCACGGGATCGTCATGTCCACCGGCTCGGTGGTGCCGTGACTTTTGTTGTGGCCGCCGTGATCCGAGGTGAGGATGACGGTGTACGCGCCGGGACCGAAGCGCTCGTCCGCGGCAGAGATCACCTGGCCGACGGCGAGATCGACCTCGCGGACCGCCATGCCGTACATCCAGCCCATCCATCCGAAATTGTGACCGGTGAAATCGGCGTCGGCGAGATGCACCATCATGAGATTCGGCGCATGCTCATCCAGGTAGTCGCGCATCAGATCGATGGTCTTCCGCGCGTTCCACGGAATCACGCCGCCCGTCGGCGCTTCCATGTGATCGATCGTGCTCGGCACGTCGATGTGATGGAACTTCGTCTTGCTGAAGAACGCGGCAGTCGAGAAGCCGGCTTGATGCGCGAGACCGAACACCGTCGGCACTTTCACGTGGCCGAACTCGCCGGTCTTGTCGGAGTTCCAGGTGATGCCGTGTGTTTCCGCGTCAACGCCCGTGAGCATCGAGGTGTGCGACGGCAGCGTCTTGCTGATGGAGATCGTCTGCGCGGTGAGCGAGTAGCGTCCCTCGCGCATGAGGCGCTGGATGTGCTTCGGCCCGTATTTCTCGATCGCGTCGGGCCTGAGGCCGTCCACGGAGATGATGATGACATGATCGGCGACGCGACCGCGCAGCGGGCGCGCCGCGCCCTGTTGGATGACGCCCGGCTCGGTCTGAGGACGATGGCCGGAGCACGCGGTGATCGCGAGAACGAACGGAACAATCAGGATGTGTTGGCGCATGCGACAGTGAGGCGAGACGGCTGACTTCGCTGCCGGCAGGAAGGATAGCCGGGTTCGGTCTAGGGACGAGTCAGCAGGGCTCGCGTCAGCGAGCCGAGCCGTTACTCATCGTGCAATGCTGACTCGCTGCGCATCACCTTGACCGCATGCTCTACCACGGCGTCGAGCGCAGCGAGCCCATCCTTCACCCCGCCCGAAGACCCAGGCAGGTTCACCACCAACGTGCGATGCCTGACGCCGCTGCGGCCGCGCGAAAGCACGGCGCGCGGAAATTTCGGCGCGGCGCTCATGCGCAGCCACTCGGACAACCCGGGCGCCTCGCGCTCGATCACGGCGGCCATCGCTTCCGGCGTGACGTCGGTGGGTGAAAGGCCGGTGCCACCGGTCGTCAGCACGAGATCGGCAGCGTCGCCGTCGCACCAGCCGATCAGGGCGCGCGCGATCTCGTTCACGTCATCCGCGACGAGACGCCGCTCGGTCACGACGTACCCGCGCGATGCCGCCCACGAAACGATCGCGTCCCCGGACGTATCGTTTCGCTCTCCCCGGAAGCCGGAGGTGGAGATGGTCAGGATGCTCACGCGCATGGATGGCATATGCTCTTTGGCCCGAAATGTGTCCTAGGGCACACACTCTGCTATCGAACGTACCATGCAGCACGGAACGCTGGAGCGGGCGATCGCCGTCGCGAATGCGAAACGCGAGATCGCGACGAGGATCCGCCCGGTCTGCGAGCATTTCTGTGACGAGGAATTCGAAGCACTGATCCAGCGCATGGCGGAGATCGACGTGTACTTCCGCCTCCGCGACGACTGGCCTACGCCGGCGGACTCAGCGACCGAGAGGATTTCCAACCCGCGTCCGTGACTGCGTCTGGAGTGGCTGTCTTCACCTATTGAAGGGAACACGCGATGCTGCGGGGTTTCACCGATTCCACTGGCGTGGAATGGCGGGTCTGGGAAGTGTTTCCCACGAGAGAAGGGCAGTCATTCGTCCACACCTCCAGCACATCGCTGCAGGAGACGCCATTCGCCAACGGCTGGCTCTGCTTCGAGTCGCCGATCGAGAAGCGGCGCCTCGCGCCAATTCCCGACGGGTGGGAGTTCAACGACTTCACGTCGCTCGAGGAACTGTGCAAGCAAGCCTCGCCGGTGAGCGTCAAGCGACGTTTTGCCTGAGTGCGTGTTTGCCGGGCGGCTACGTGTAGCCCCTCGAGAGCAGCGACTTCGCTCCCTGCCGGAATCCCGCCCTGTCAGGGATGGCGAACTCGAAGGCATCCGCGAGCCGATCGTAGACGTTGAACAGCGTGCAGACGTGAATCGCGTCCTCGATGGCAGCATCGCTCAGCCCCGCGCGACGCAACGGAGCGACATCCACTCCGCTCAGTGAATCGGGATCCAACGTCAGCTTCTCGATGAAGGCGAGCATGAGGCGCGTGCGCTCGTCGATCGGCGCCGTCCGCCAGTCGTCGAGCACCGCCTGCACCTTCGCCTCGTCGCCGTACGCCATCGACGCGACCGCGCCGTGAGCGTTCGTTCAAAAGACGCATTGGTTGAGCTTCGACGTGAAGGCCGCGAACAGCTCGCGCTCGGCGACGCTCCACTCCGACGGTCCGCGCATCACGGCCTGTGTCCACGCGCTCATCGGTCGTCCGAAAAATTCGGGGCGATAGAAGATCGTGCGCACGATGTCCGGCGCCCGACGACCGTTCATCAGCCGGATCATCCCGAGCACGAACTTCTGCGGCAGGCGATGGCCGTGCTCGACGCGCTCGAGTCTCATGGCCGGCTCTCGTTGAGCACGATGAGCCCACGCTCGAGCCGCGTGATCGCCGCGCCCAGTGCCGCGGCGGCCGTGATCTCGAAGATGACGTCCTCGCTGTGGCCCGCGCGCTTCAGCGCATCGACGTCCTCGTCGGTGATGCGATAGGCGTGCGTCGCCACCTTCTCCACGTACGCGCGAAGATCTGGTGGCAGCTCCTCCGCGCGGCGATGGAACGCCGCCCACCGATGCTGCGTCGACGTCGCGCCGGGTGACTCGAGCACCGCGTGCGTCGTGCGCGTGACGAGCTCCGTGTAACGGCCGGACCCGCGAATGTCGGCGACGTTCATTTATGACTCGCGCTCTTGTAGAACGGTGGCTTCACCACGGTCGCGCTCACGCGTCGTCCGCGGATGTCGATGGCCAGCTTCGAGCCCTCTTTCGCCCCCGCGGCGGGCAGGAATGCGGTGCCGATGGGCCTGCCCAGTGACGGTGACATCGTCCCGCTTCGCACGTCACCACTCGGCTTTCCGTCGTGAAACACGGGATATCCGTGGCGCGCGATCGAGCGGCCGTCATCCACGGTGAAGCCGATGAGTCGCCGCGGAACGCCCTGCTCCTTCTGCTTCAACAGCGCCTCGCGGCCGACGAACTCGACCTTGGTGAGCTTCGTGAGCCATCCGAGATTCGCCTCGAGTGGCGTGACCGTATCGTCGATATCATTGCCATAGAGCGCCATTCCCATCTCGAGACGAAGCGTATCGCGCGCGCCGAGCCCCGCGGGAATGACCTTCCCCGTTCCGACAAGCAGGTTCCAGATCGGCTCGGCGAACCGCGGATCGAAATACAACTCGAAGCCGTCCTCGCCGGTGTAACCCGTGCGAGAGATGAGCGCGTGCATGCCGCCCACGTGGCCCCACGAATGCCAGTAGTACTTGATGGCGGAGAGGTCGACGTCGACGAACGGGTTGAGGATCTCCTCGGCGAGGGGGCCCTGCAGCGCGAGCAGGGCGATGTCGTCGCTGATGTCGGCCATCTGCACCCCGAACCGTTTCGCATGCCGGCCGATGTGCGCGTAGTCCTTCTCCCGATTCGACGCATTCACGACCATCACGATCCGGTCGGCGAACTTGTACACCAGGCAGTCGTCCACGATGGTGCCGTGCTCGTACAGAATGGTCGAATAGTGCACCTGCCCATCCGCGAGCGCGGCGACGTCGTTCGTGGTGACGTAATTCACAAACTCTACCATTCGCTCTCCGCGAATGACGAACTCGCCCATGTGCGACACGTCGAAAAGACCGGCCTGCTTGCGGACGGCGCTGTGCTCGGCGGTGATCCCGCCTGGATAGTTGACGGGCATCTCGTACCCCGCGAAGGGAACGATCCTGGCGTTGAGCGCCCGGTGAATGTCGTAGAACGGCGTGCGCCGGAGCGCGGAAGTCGCTGAGGCAGTCATCGGCTTGACAGAGTAAGCGCCCACGCAAGCCCTGCGCGGCTGAGCGCGGTGCAATATGCGGCAATCAGCGCGCGTATTCCACGTGGCGCATTCGCCCCGGACTGATCGTATCGGCAAGCGACTTGCGCCAGCCCCCCTGTGAGGCAAACCACCAAGCTGAATTGAGGAGGCTGCAACATGAATCTCACACGTATCTCCGTTCTGCTCGGCGCCGTCGCGATGCTGACTGCGACCGGCGCGGACGCGCAGGATCGTATGCAGGGAAGCGGCATTCGCGTCCAGAAGAGCGAATTCGACGTGAGCACCACGCCGAGCACCACGACGACGGTCGAGGTCGAAACCGGTGAAGTGTCGTTGACGACACCCTTCGACATCACGGCGTACGCGAACATGAACGAGAAGAACATCACGGCGCACATGGCCGCGGGCGACTCGCTCGAGATCCAGTTCGCCGAGCTGGCCATGAGCAAGGCGACGAACCAGCAGGTGCGCAATTTCGCGAATACGCTGCTCAACGACCATCGCGCGCATCTCGCGAAGACCCACGAGATCATCACGGACGAGGACGTCGGCGCCGAGCCCCTGGCCTTCGATCCTGAAGGCATGCGCATGCGCCAGATGCTGAACAACCTGCGGACCATGGCCGCCGGCACCAACTGGGATGCCGCCTTCCTGCGGTTCCAGGCGCAGCATCACCAGAACGAGATCGACCTGCTGAGCGCGAACATCAAGCAGGCGCACGACGACGATCTCGAGGATCACATCGAAGAGTCGATCACATCGCTGTCGAAGCACCGCGACCTGGCGCGGTCGATCGCGACGACGCTGGGGTATCAGCTCTAACACGTTCCCGCCCGGCGCGCGTGCACTGCCAAGACACGCGCGCCGTGCGAGAACTGGGTTACCGGCGCTTCGTACCGCGGCTCGCTGCCGTGTCCTCGAAGGCCATGTTCTCCCCGATGTACGTGAACGTCAGCCCTCCGCTCTGCTCCACCGAGGAGATGGCGTCGCGCGGCGAGTTGGGGGGCGCACTCAGGAACACCTGACGGTCGAGCAGCGCCGTGTTCGGCACCTTGATGTCCAGGCCGTACCAGCGTTTCATCTGCGGAAGCACATACCGCAGCGTGCGGCCGGCGATCGTCACGTTGCCGTCCACCCAGTTGATCGCTTCCTGGAGCTCTTCGGGGGTCGGCACGCGCATCGCGCCATCGTCCGCGACGAGCACGCTCATGCCTCGGGGGACGCTCCGGATATTTTCGCCGTGTCGCACGTCGACGCTCCCTTCCTTGACATGCACGATCACGTTGCTCTCGTCACGATACTTCCGGACGGTGAACACCGTGCTGCGCGCGATGACGGCAACGTCTCCGGCGCGAACCTCGAACGGCGTGTCGAACTGCTGCGTGACATTGAAGTTCGCCGCGCCCTCGATGCGCACCGCCCGCATGTCTCCGCGTCCGTACCGGTTCGGCACCGTGAGGCGCGTCTGAGGGGCCAGCATCGCGATCGTGCTGTCATCCAGCGTCACGTTCGCGATCTGCATGGTGCCCATTTCCGTATGGCGCGCATCGGAAGCCGCGAGGGCGTTCGTAATCATGCGATCCGCGCCCACGCGGTCGATGTACCACATCGCGCCAAGCGTGACCGCGAGGCCGACCACACCGACGACGATCGCGGGAGTCCAGTTCTTCTCCTTCGCGAGGTCCTTGACGTGCGCGGCAGCCTCATGCCGCGCAGAAGAGGCCCGCGCCTTGTACGCCTCGGGAGCGCCACCCTGCAGCGTGTGCTGCAGACGGTCCCATGCCTCGTCCACCGTCATCTCGTGGGTCTCGTGCTTCGCGTGACTATGCCCGCCAAGCCCCTCGTGCGATTCCATCCGATGGAGGCCGGCCCGGCGGCTGATCTCGCGCGTCGCGCCGTGGTGGATCTGGGCGCCGAGGAACGCGTCGAGCTCGTCGAACGAGTGGAACCGTTTGCGATCCTGCCAGGCCAGGTGAAAGGCCTTGGAGACGATCCGGGGAGCCGCGGACGTGGCGTCACCGAGACGGTTCTTGGCGTCGGCAATGAGACGTGAATAATGCTGACGGAATAACTGCTCGAGCACCTTTTGATCGGTGATGAGCTGCCCGGTCGGTTGATCGGTGGGCTGAGACGTGACCGTCATGGTTGAGTCCTCTCGGGTATGCTGTTCACGGATGCGCCCTTAATGTGCGTCGCGACCGCCGGTGCGCCAGAGTCAGACGGGCGGTTGCCGCCGCGACACGAGCACCGCATACCCAATGAAAGTGAACAGGATCATGGTCCCTGGCGCGAGCGCCGGCGTGGCGCCGGTAAGAGACTCCCAGATGAGAGCGAGACCGCTGATCGACGGATCGCGCTCGCGCTCGAACTCGGAATTGCCCCGATAGTGCAGAACGAGCCCGACCAGCCCGCTGATGAGAAAGCCGGCGATCACCACTCTGAACGCGCGAGTCGCCGCGCGCCCCGGCCTGAGCGCGAGCCACACGCCGGAGGCGAGCCCGGCCGCGATCGCGACGAAAGGCAGGAACTGAAGCGCGTCTTCGTAGTGTTCGAGCAGCACGAGCTCGGCCGCGACGCCAACCAGGCCGATCAGCCAGATCGCCAGTAAAACACGAGCGAGGTACATTTGCCGTCGATTTCGAAACTCGAACCACAAGCTACATGAGCCGTGGGCAGCGGGTGGGTGAGGCGATCGAGCGCTCGGTCAGCGGCCCGATGTGGCATGGTCCGGCGCTCGCGGACCTGCTCGATGGCGTGACCGCCGAGCAGGCGGCAGCGCGACCGATCGCGGGCGCGCACAGCATCTGGGAGCTCGTCCTGCATGCGACGGCGTGGACCGGGATCGCGCGCGAGCGGCTCGTCGGATCCGCCAGGAGCGATCCGACTCCCGAAGAAGACTGGCCGCCCGTCACGGAGACTTCTGCGGAAGCATGGCGCGCCACGATCGAGCGGCTGAAGGAGGCGCATCGCGAGCTCGGCGCAGAGGCGACGCGCATGGACGACTCGGCGCTCATCGGCCGCGTACCGGGAAAGGACCATTCGGTGCTCGTGATGATGCACGGCATCATCGAACACGACGCCTATCACGGAGGGCAGATCGCGATCCTGAAACGCGCGCTCGGGATCTGAGGTGGCGCGCGCGGTAGGGACACGCGATCGTCCAGTGTCTTTCAGCGAAGTGCAGGCAGCGCGCGCGCCCCGATTGCGCTTACTTGTCCTTTCGCGCAACCGAAGGTGAGCGCGCGCGCGATAGCAGCGGTGCGCGCAGCTCAACCACCTGAACGGAGGAACAATGGCCGTTAAGCTCGAGAAAACGATCAAGCGCGAGCTGGAACTGGATGGCCGCGCCTACACGGTGTCTATCGGACCGGAGGGCGTGAAAGTCGTCGAGAAGGGGAAGCGGAAGGGACGCGAGATCAGTTGGAAGGCGATTATCAGCGGCGATGCTGAACTGGCCGAGCAGCTCAAGACGTCGCTGGATGCCCTGGGTGGTTAGCGCGATCTGAGTCAGGGTAAAGGGTCGATGGGACAGGGGCGGGAAAAGGGACCTGGCAACGGGGATGGGAAATGCCCATTCCCAGTTTCCCATTCCCCACTCCCGCCCATTTCCCCTTTACCCTTTACCCTCGTCTGGTAGGGATCGCCGAACAGGCGTGCGCTTCCGCGTTGCGCTTCCAGGTGGCGCCGACAGCTCGCGTTCGCGCAACTCGAGCTGCAGCTGGGTGCGTTCTGTCTCCGCGCTCGCCAACTGACGCATCTGATGCACGTAGCGCATGGTCTTGAGCGGCGCGCGCAGGTTGCCTGCACGGGCGCGGCGGAAGAACTCCAGCTCGTCGAGGACGACGCGCGGAAGGTGCGACGACATGCGCATCCGCATGAGCTTGTCCAGCTCGTCGCGATCGCGCGATACGCACACGGCGGCGAGCCGCTCGAGGTACGCCAGGAAGCGGTCGCTGGGTCGCTCCCAATCCATGGCGTCGGACGGCGTCGATCGATTCATCATGCGGCCGCGTCTCCTGTGATGCCCGGCAGGCGATTCGGCCGCTTCATTCCGGCGGCCCACAGATCGCCCAGGCGCCTGATGCGCTCCGGCACGTTGTGAATGGTGAAGTCCCGCGGATCGAGGTCGTCGGTGAGCTCGTCCCACTCGAGCGGTGTGGAGACCGACGCGTGGGTCTCCGCGCGAGCCGAATACACGCTCGCGACGGTTTTGCCGCGGATGTTCTGCAGGTAGTCCACATAGACGGCGTCGGCCGGTCGCGCTTTCACCGCGCGAACGACGGTGGTTTCCTTCGGATGCTTCTCGTTGACGCGTCGGGCAACGAGCTCCGCGAGTGTCACCGACACGTCGTAGCCCATGCCGGCCGGCAGCGGCAGGACGATGTGGATGCCGCTCGCGCCTGACGTTTTCGGAACGGCGCGGAGCCCGAACTCATCGAGCACTTCCTTGACCCACCGCGCGACCCTGACGACGCGCTTGAAGGTCGCCTTCGGTCCAGGGTCGAGATCCACGATCGAATAGTCAGCATCGGCGATGGATTGCACGCGCGAATGCCAGGGGTCCGTCGAGACGGCGCCGAGCTGGATGATGTACAGCAGCGTCGCGAGGTCGCCGCCGATCAGGCGGTGCTGCGTAGTGATGCCGTCGTCCGCGACGGATTCGACGCGTATGCCCGGCGGCACCTTGTCCGGCGCCTTCTGCTGGTAGAACGCATCCGCCTTGATGCCGTTGGGATACCGCTTCAGCACGAGTGGCCTGTCCGCCAGCGCCGGGAGCAGGTACGGCGATACTTCGGCGTAGTACTCGAGCAGGCGGCCTTTGCTGACCTTCGCCGCGGGGAAGAACACTTTACCCAGGTTGGTGATGTCCAGGGTGGTGCTCGAGTCGATGTGCAGCACCGCCTGTTTTGCATTGGGCGCGGCACGCAGCTGCTCGACGACGAGCGACGCCGCGGAGCTCCGGCGCGGTTTCTTCGACCCTGAGGACTTCTTCGCGGCCGCAGCCACTTTCGCCGGACGCCGCGCCGCGCCGGCATCCACCGTCATCGGCTCGCGCCGCACGGCGCGCGCGTCCTTGTCGTCGCGCAATCCGAGGAACACCGGCTGCCGCATCAGGCCACTGGACGTCCACTCGTTGAACCGGATCTCGGCGACATATCTGGGCGCGGTCCAGTGCGCCCGCTCGTTGGTCGTTGGAGCGACGCGGAACGGCGACTGCTTTCGCTCGATCGCCCGCAGCTTGCGAGAGACGTCGTCGAGCACCTTGTCGGAGAACCCGGTCCCGGTGTGTCCGGCGTAGACGAGATTGCCGGCATCGTCGTAGTAGCCGAGCAGGAGGGCGCCGAAGTGCTTGCGCGAGTTGCGCGGTTCGGTCCATCCGCCGACGACGAGCTCCTGCTGGTTCTCGATCTTCATCTTCTGCCAGTGGCGCACGCGTCGTCCGGGCTCGTAGGGGCCGTCACGACGCTTCGCCATGATCCCTTCCCAGCGCTGCGCGCGCGCGCGGTCGAGGAGCGGCTCGGGTGAGTCATAGGTCACGTCGCTGAGCCGCAGCACGCGTCGCATCGCCGCCGGGAGATTCTTCATCACCCGCTCGAGTCGCTTGCGGCGCACGTCCCAGGTCTGCTCGATGAGCAACTCTTCGCCGTCGACGAGGATGTCGAAGGCCATGAATGCCGCGGGCGCGTTGCTGGAGCGATCGCTCACCGCGACTTCGTCCAGCAGGTGCATGCGTCCCTGGAGATCCTGGAACCGGGCGGGCTGGCCGGACGCGTCGATGGCCACCACTTCGCCGTCGAGCACCAGCGGCCGGCCGAGCTTTTTGCCCAGATCGCGCAGACATCCCGTGATCTCCGGAAACTGGCGGCACTTGTCGTGGCCGTTGCGGGTCGTCATCGCCACTGAGTTTCCCATGACGATGGCGATGATGCGGATGCCGTCGTACTTCGGCTCGAAGACCCAGTCCCCGCCGCTGCCCGTCGGCGTGTTCCCCCCTGCCGATGCCAGCATCGGCAGGAAAAGCTCCGCCGCAGAGCCGCGGCGCGGCGCGGGGGGAGAAGATGCTGCCCGTCGAGCCATGGTATCCGCGAGCTAGGCCGTCTTGCGTTTCTTCTTCGGCTTGTCCTTCGCGGCGGCCTTCTCCGGCTTCTCGCCGCGTTCCGGCTTCTCGCCTGATCCTTCCGCGGCCTGCTCGGCCACGGCGGCGCCCTTCTTCTTCTTCTTGCCCTGCGCGAGGCTTTCCTGCAGCCGCGCCATCAGGTCGATCACGTTCGTCGGCTCCGGCTCCGCCGGCTCCTCCACGGTGATCTTCTTCCCCTTCATCTTGTCGTCGATGATGCGCATCAGGTTGTCGCGGTACACGTTCGAGTATTTCTCGGGCGCGAACGCATCCGCGAGCGTGTTCACGAGCTGCTCGGCCATCTGCAGCTCGGCGGGACGGACGTTCTCCGCGGTGGGGAAGGTGAACGACGACGTGTCGACCAGCTCGTCCGCGAAGCGCATGACGTTCATCACGAGCGCGTCCTCCACGACCTTGATGCCGATGAGATGCATCGAGTTGGAGCGCATGGTGACGTTGCCGATGCCGACCATCCCCGTGTTGCGGATCGCTTCGCGCAGGAGGGCGTACGCCTTCTCGCCGCCTTTCTGCGGAAGCAGATAATACGGCGACTCGAAGTACCGCGGGTCGATCTCATCGGACTTCACGAAATCCTGGACATCGATGGTTTTTGTCGATTCGATGGCGGCCGCGCGGAAGTCTTCCTCTTCGAGGATGACGAACTTGCCCTTGGAGTATTCATATCCTTTAACGATCTCGTCCCAGGGCACGGCTTTCCCTTCCTTGGCGCAGACGCGCTCATACTTGATGGTCGAGTTGTCCTTCTTGTGCAGGAGACGAAAGCTGATGCGTTCGGAACTGCTGACCGCCGAGTGCACCTCGACGGGAATGTTCACGAGCCCGAACGTGATCGCGCCTTTCCAGATGGATCGTGGCATTGTGAGAGAGAAGCGTGGAGTCGTGCGGTTGTGTGTGGAGGACCGCAACGATGAGCGCGCCAGTGAAGCGGTGCAAGTGACGAAGCGCCAATGCGAAAGAGGAGGACGGCGCAACAACCGCGCTACCAACAAAGCGTCAACAAATGCCTGTGGATTTCGCGCGACTTCTCCACCTTCCGGTCCAGGTTCTTCACACGCGAGAGGGGGAAAACTCCGCGGAAAAAGCTCGAAATGCGACGAATAAATCCGCGAAATCGCCGATCAAAACCGCAACATCCGCGTGCTCGAATTAGTCGCTTTCTAGACAGTTATTTCGTGATCGTTTTTTCGAGCTATCCACCATTGTACACATCGCTTTTCAACGCGATTTCGTCGACCCATCACGTTGTGCCCATACGCACTTAGCATTTTCTCCACGGTTATCCACACGTGCTATCCACATGATTCACAACAACTTACGCCGAGCTTCGCTATTGCGCGCCGAAATCACTGTTCCTACGTTGCGCTCCCCGCAATCGACGGGGTTCGCGCAGAGCTTCGCGAAATCACCGACGCCGCCTTCCCGACGTGCATCTCATCCACTGCAAAGCCCCGATTGGCACCCTGGAGCCCGCTCCGCGTACCTCGCTGGGCGACATCGCAGAAGGCGACGCATGGGATGGTTTCTGGAGCGTCGGTGATGAGCGGTATTACGCGCGCAGAACGCGCGCGGGTGGACGTCAGGAGTGGTTCCGCTTCGCGGCGGAAGAGGTCGCGATCCGCAGGTCGCGCGAGCCACGTGTGCTGCCGCTCCGCAAGAACGGTCGGCTGATGTCGGGCGCGCGCCGCACGGTGCTCGTGGGGACGCGTGGCT
>JBOHTL010000238.1:0-15061 GCA_050733735.1 Gemmatimonadaceae bacterium | reverse complement strand
GCTCTGGATCCGCATCGCTGTTCCCCTCAAGTACGTCTCCGGCATCGCCTACGTCGTGGCAACGATCCTCCTCCTGCGCCGCCACCGCGAGCGCGTGAAGAACAGCTACTCATCCACCGAGCGCGTGAACCTGCGCTGGCTGCTCTGGCTTGGTGGAGCAGCGACGGCGATCTGGCTGCTGGCGATCGGCATCGGCGTGGCAGAGCACACGGGCATCGCTCGCGTCGCGCGTGGGGACGACTGGGTCGCGCTCGCGATCGCGATCCTGATCTACGGCATCGGCTACATGGGACTGCTCCAGCCCGAGGTCTTCAGGTACGAAACGGCCGAGTATCCCATCCCGGCGACAACACGCCCGGACGTCACTCCGATCGCTGCCGGCGTGTCCGCTGCGCCGGCGGAGGCCGACGCCGTGCCGTACGAACGGTCCGGACTCTCGGACGCCGAGGCAAGGCGGCTCGAGGACAGACTCCTGGCGCTCATGGATGGCGAGCGTCCATGGAAGAACAGCGAGCTGACGCTGGCCGACCTCGCGGAGCGTCTCCAGACGACGCCGCACAAGCTGTCGGAGGTGCTGAACACCGGGATCGGCGAGACGTTCTACGATTTCGTGAACGGATATCGCGTGCGCGAGGTGCAGCGCCGGATCGCCGCCGGCGAGGCCCGGGCGCTGAAGATCCTGTCGCTGGCGCTGGACGCTGGCTTCTCCTCAAAGTCGACGTTCAACCAGGTCTTCAAGAAGCACACGAGCCAGACGCCCTCGGATTTCCGCCAGACCGTCGGCGCCTGACAGCGCAAAGCAGTCCGATCCGACCGGCCTGGACGTCCCGTCCGGCCGGCTCGGGCGATCCAACGCGTCTTCCCCCGCATCCTGATCGCACGACGACCGACACCCGGTCGACGAACAACGATCAGCGACATGGGGGAGACGACAATGACTATCACGACATGGATCAGATGGCTGCCGATCACCATCCGGCGCGCGAGGGCGATGACCCTGGCTGCGGCCGCCCTGGCAACGGTGCAGTCGCCGGCGCTGGCGCAGTCCGCCCTGCGGTACCAGAACGGAGGACTCCGGAACCACAGCGGGCACCAGCACGCCGGCAGCGGCACGAACGGTCCCACGCTCCACATCAATCCGCGCTGGAAAGAGTGCTCGTTCCAGCTCGACGCGTCGCTGACGCAGGCTGCCTGGCGTCAGTTCACCGGTGAGGCCGCGGTCGTGACGTACTTCCGTCCCCTCACCGGCGCCAAACCGCTCGGCGCGGGCAACTTCGACGTGTCGGTCGTGCAGTGGCAAACCGGGATCGACGCCGGCGACGCGGCATGGAACGACACCTTCGTGCACCCTGACTCGACGCACTGGTTGTTCGAGGGCGCCAGCCTGAAGTTCCCGGGGCTCGCTGTCAGGGCAGGGGTCAGCTCGCGCACGGACGTCGGGGTGTATTTCACGAAGAGCCCGGACGCCAACTACGGATTCTATGGAGCGCAGCTCCAGCAGAATCTGACCAGCGATGGTTGGAAGAAGGTGTCGGCCGCGGCCCGCGTGAGCTTCGTCTCGATGTACGGCCCGGAAGACCTCGATTTCAGTGTCTACGGAGCGGACCTGCTGGCGAGCCGGGAGTTCACCGTGTGGGGCGGACGCGCCGCCGTGTCGCCGTACGCCCTGGTCTCGGCGAATCTCGGGCGTTCGCACGAGAAGTCGTCGGTCGTGGATCTCGAGGATGAGAACGTGTTCGGTGCGCAGGCGACGGTCGGCGTCGAGGCGCGGGTGTGGAAGGCAAAGGTGGGCGTGGAGTACGGCCTGGCGAAGGTGTCGTCGTTGTCGTTCAAGATGGGAATGGCCATCGGCTCGCTGTGATCGCCATGCCGAACGTGTCCGTGGAACGAGGGCGGGGGACGGTAGTTCGTCTCCCGCCCTCGATCCGCGCGAGTGCGGGGGGCCTGCCGACGAAGTACAGAGAGACGAACCTGACGTCCTCCCCGAAGCGGAGTCAGTCAGGCTGTGAGTCGGTGGGGTGAGGGGTTCGTGGTTTGATCCTGCAGTCTGCGGGCAAACTCCGCCGGGGTTAGAGAGCTGAGGCCGCGGTGCGGCCGAAGTTCATAGAAGTCCTGCCGCCACGCCTCGATTTGCACTTGGGCATCGGTGAGCGACGCAAACCAGTTCACGCTCAGGCATTCATCGCGGAACTTGCCGTTGAAGCTCTCGACGTCCCGCCACGTCTTTCAGCATTGCGATGTCGAGGGCCTGGTCCGCAACAAGCTTCCACCACCATACCCACGACTATACCATAAATAGGACTTGTCATGGCGCAGCCAGCGCCGCGAAGCGAACAGTGAGGCACCCCGCTTCCAGTCCCGTGCAATAGTAGCTCAGCACCTGAACCTTGAAGTCGGCACTGTCCCTGGTGCGCACCGCATACAGATGCCCGTTCGGCTCCAGCAGATGCGACAGCATGCTGTAGCGATACCAGCGCGCGATGGCGGCATTGATCGTATCGCGTCCCGCTGTGTTGGCCACGTGACCGGTGCGCGGAGCGTGCGTGACGGACTCGAACGCGACGGCACCGAGATCGGCGATGAGGCCGCTGCCGATGATGTGGTGGCGCCGCACGGCGAGGTCCCAACCCGCGGTGTCCGGCGGCACGAGCACGGTGCGCGCGGTCAACGAGACGAAGCGCCACGTGCGCGAATCGCGGGCGTCGACAGTGATCGTGTCCGCATCGCGCGCCGCGCCGGCGAAACCCGCGCGCCCCCGCCCCCGCGCTTCCCGTCCAGGCGGAGTGGGATCGAACTCCGGAGCGCTCCGGCCACTGAGCGAGCTGGCGACGAGATACACCAGCGCCGCCACGAACAGCGTGAATCCGATCACGAGCGCCGTTGTCGCGCGCGTCCGGAATAGGGCGATCGCCATCCGGTTAATTGCTGGCGTGCTGACACCTCACTGTCAATCAGGCTTGACGTCGGCGCGCGACGCGAGTCTTGCGACGACCGGAATCGGCCACCAATGTACCGCGTCCCGGAAGCGAGGCACGCGAATGGCGGTCCACACAGAAGCACGCGCGGCCAAGTTTCGCCAGGCGGCGTTCGTGTACCTGCACGTGGCGCTTCTCTACGAGGCGGCTGCGTACGCCATGTGGCGTCGCAATCTGCTCCCGAATACGTCGCTGGGACCGGCTTGGCTCTGGTTCCTTATCGGCGCCGTCGTTGCGGCGCTCGTCTTCCTCGCGCTGTTGCGGTGGCAGAACGTCTGGTTCGCGGGCGTCGTCTGGGCGATCCACGGCCTGCGGCTTCCCACACTCATCCGCGGCGCGTTCTTCGCGGACCCGGGAGCCATCATCGCCCCAAGCTTCTATCTTACGGCGCTCGTCGTCGTGATGATCAACCTCTGGATGCTGGCGCGCGCGGTGTGGGATCTGTGAGCTTTCGCACGTACCACCAGGTCACCGAACCGGATCGCTCGCGGCTGGGCGAGCAGGTGGGACAGCAGCGCGCGCGCGTCACTGCGAGGCTCGCGGGCGTCAAGCGCGTGATCGCCGTCATGAGCGGCAAGGGTGGCGTCGGAAAGAGCTATGTCACGGCGTCGCTGGCCATCGGGGCCGCGCGACACCTGGCGGGGGGAGTGGGGGTGGTGGATGCGGATCTCAAGAGTCCCACGGTCGCGCGCTTGCTCGACACACGCGGACCGGTGCGGGCAAACGAAGACGGAATCCATCCGCCGGTGTCGCCGCACGGCGTTCGCGTGATGTCGACCGCGTTCCTCCTCGATGACGGGGCGCCGCTCGCGTGGCGCGAGCACCCCGGCGAACGCTTCGTCTGGCGAGGCGTGCTCGAGACGGGCGCCCTGCGTGAATTCCTGAGCGACGTCGTGTGGGGAACGCTCGATCTCCTCCTCGTCGACCTGCCGCCGGGGGCGGACAGACTCTCAGATCTCGCGGAGCTCGTTCCGAGCCTCACCGGCGCGATCGCGGTCACGATTCCCAGCGACGAATCACTCGCGTCGGTTCAACGATCGATGCAGGCAGCGCGGCAGCAGAACGTTCCGCTGCTGGGCGTGATCGAGAACATGAGCGGCTACGAATGTGGCGGGTGCGCTCACACGCGCCCGCTCTTTTCCGGCGACGCCGGCGTGGCGCTCGCGCGCGAATTCGGCGTGCCGCTCCTCGCGCGAGTTCCGTTCCGACCCGCGAGCGCGGCTTCACCCCCGCCCCCCGCCCCTCGAATGCGCGACGACGACCTCGAGCGACTTGTGGCGACGCTCTGCCCGGCTGACGTGGTCGTCGCATGAAATTTCTCTGCATCGACTGCGATGCGCAGATGACCTTCAGTGAGCGCGCGGTTCCCGGAGATGGAACGTTCGCCGCGTCGTTCTCCTGCCCCTCGTGCGGGCGGCGAGTGGCGATGCTCGCCAACGAGATGGAAACACAGCTCGTGGGCGCGCTCGGCGTGAAGATCGGCGGGCGAACGCTCGACGAGCAGCCGATGGAACTGGTCCGCACGACGCTCGACGGCCGCGCCGATGCATTCGTCGACGAGGCGCCGGGCTCGAGCGCCCCTCCCGTCTCCCCCGTGCGTCCGCAATGGTCGGCCGATGCCCAGGAGCGATTGGCGCGCGTTCCGGGATTCGTGCGCGGCATGGTGAAGCGAATCTACACCGATTACGCGGTCGAACGCGGCATCAGCGAGATCAGCCCGGACGTGATGGATCGGGCACGCACCGAACTCGGACTCGAGGGGATGTGAAGGAACCCGGCGACCTCGTTGTGCACGGGCTCCGACTCCGCATCGACCGGGACCTCTGCGTGGGATTCGGCGACTGCATCGACGTCGCGCCGGAGGCGTTCGCGCTCGACGGCGACGGGGTCGCGGTGTTCCTGCACGCGGAAACGGTCGACCGGGAGCGCCTGCTCCGCGCCTGCGACGAATGTCCGGTTGACGCGATTACCGTCTGGGACGATCGGGACGTCCAGGTGGTGCCGTCGTAGCAGGTTGACACGGACGGGGGGCAGACTCAATGTTCGCCGCCGAGAGGGTTCCTCGCGTTTGGATCGTCGGCGTTCGCATCCAGCCACCAGCACTCACGTCGAAAGCGGAGCCTTATGTATCGAGAGGTTTTCGTCCCCGTCGACAACTCGCTGCATTCCGATTGGGCGGTGGACCGCGCGCTCGAGCTGTGTCGCAAATCGGACGGACGCATCACCGGCAACCACGTCTATGCGGCGCGGCTCCACGACGTGCGCTTCCGCCAGCTCGAAACCGGCCTCCCCGCGCAGTTCCAGACCACCGAAGAGATCAAGCGCCAGCGCAAGATCCACGACAAGCTGATCGAGAAAGGGCTGCAGCTCATCGCTGATTCCTTCCTGGATACGTTGGGTCGCCGCTGCGAGAGGGCCGGCGTCCCTCTCACGCGCCAGCTCCTCGAGGGAATCAATTACGAGGAGATCGTCAACGAGGTGAATCGTGGAGCGGGGCGGCTTCCCGGGCTCATCGGGTTCGACCCCAACACGGCGGCTCGCTACGACGGTGGAGAGCACACGCGCAGCGACGTCAAGCTTGGCGATGACGGACGCATCGTGGCGGAGGAGGAGGACGTCGCCGGAAAACTGGTAGGCAACTCGGGCCGCCAGTACGACCTCGTCGCCATCGGTGCCCACGGCCTGGGACGCCAGCAATTCAGCCAGCTCGGCGGCGTCGTCGCGAGAGCGCTGCGCAGCATCGAAAAGGACATGCTCATCGTCCGCGACGATCGCCCCCTCGAGGGCGGCCGGTTCATGGTATGCATCGACGGTTCGTCGTACAGCTATCGCGCCATGCGTGAATCGCTGGAACTGGCGCAGGCCTTCGGCGGCTCACTCTATGTCTGCAGCGCCTTCGACGTGGAGTATCATCACGTCGTCTTCAACAACATCAAGGACGTGCTCTCCGCGCAGGCCTCCAAGGTGTTCAAGTTCGAAGAGCAGGAGGCGCTGCATAACAACATCATCGACAAAGGGCTGCTCAAACTCTGCCAGGCCAATCTCAAGCGCGCGGAGATCATGGCCCAGGAATTTCCCGACGTGCCGATCAAGACCCAGATTCTCATCGGCAAGCCGTTTCAGGTCGTCCTGCAATGGGTGGAGGAGATTCAGCCGTCGCTGCTGGTCCTGGCCCGCCACGGCTCGCATCGCATCGAGCGCACCGAACTGGGCTCACAGGCCGAGAACCTGGTCCGCCTCGCGCCGTGCAACGTGTTGCTGGCGGGCATCGCCGGGGTGAGGCCGGAGGATATTCCGTGGATCGAGGAGGATGGTGTCGCGTCGATCCCCTGGTCGCCTGACGCCGAGGTGCGCATCCTGCGCGTGCCCCCGTTCGCGCAGGGCATCGCCCGCAAGGCGGTGGAGGAATTCGTGCTCGAGCAGGGAGGGGACATCGTCACCAGTCCGCGCCTCGACCAGGCGATTCGCAAACTCCTCCCCACGCACATGCAGCTGATCATGGGGATCGGCTCGGCGGAGGAGGTTGCCCTCGCCGAAGTAAAGGCCGAGGAGCAGATGCGCCGCACCAACGTCCAGGGGTATGACGACGATCCGATGCCTGACGAGCCGACGGTGGAGGTGAAGTGCCCGGTCACGGGGCGTGTGAGTCAACGGCGCCGGGTGGCGACGGATCCGATCGTCTGGACGCACGAGGCATGGAGTCGCCTGCAGCTCGTCCCGCTCATCGCCCGGCCGCTGGCGCGGAACACGGTGGAGCGCTTCGCCCGCGCGCACGAGATGTGGCGCGTCACGACGCACGTGATGGATGACAACAAGCACGCCATGATCGAAGCCGACGAGTTCGACATGGACACGATGATGGTCATGTTCACGGAACTGCGAGCCAAGCAGATTCGCGCCGAAGCCGAGAACGGCGGCGGCGACGCGCTGTCGCCGGAGATGCGCCGGTTCATCGAGGAAGCGAAAGCGGCGGGCATCACGCGTTGTCCCATCCGCGACGTCGAGGAGAAGGCTGCGCGCTGCCCCGTGGATCTGAAAACGACGACGCCCGAGGAGGCGCGGTCGGCCGTCGAACGGATGATGCAGGACAGTTAACGGACAGTGGGAAGGTGGGAAGTGGGAGGTAGGACGTAAGGGGCATCTCGCTTCGGGAGAATGACCATTGTGCGAGTAGCGTCGCTCGCCACGCTGGAGACAGGCGCCGGAGTTTGGGCGAGAGACGATCACGTGCCGCACGTGGTCGCCTGGAACCTCACGCGGCGATGCAATCTCGAATGTGCCCACTGTTATATCTCCGCGGGGCCGAGTGAGTCCGCCTCGGACGAGCTGACGACCGCCGAGTGCCGGCGAATCACCGATGAAATCCTGTCGCTCAATGCGGCGCCGATGTTCATCCTCTCCGGTGGCGAGCCCCTCCTTCGCGACGACCTCTGCGAGATCGCCTCCTACGCCACGCGCCGCGGCGCGACGGTCGTCGTCGGCACCAACGGCACCCTCCTCACCGATGGTCGCATCGCGCAGCTGCGGGACGCGGGCGTCACCGGTGTCGCGGTCAGCATCGATTCCCTCTCCGACACGCGCCACGACAACTTTCGCCACGGGGCAGGCTCGCGCGCCGCGACGGTCGACGCGCTGGCGCGCCTTCGCGCGCACCGCCTGGACTTCATCATTCAGACGACGGCGCATCGCGGCAATCGTGACGAGATCGCCGGCCTGGTGGACTGGGCGGCCGAGCAGGGAGCGGTTTCGTTCAACCTGTATTTCCTGGTCGCCACCGGACGCGGGGCGCGCCTCACCGACCTGACGCCCGACCAGTACGAGGTTCTGCTCGCCGAGCTGGTCGATCATCAGCGCCGCTACCGCGGACGCATGATGGTGCGCTCCAAGTGCGCGCCGCACTTCATGCGCCACCTGCATCGGGCCGATCCCGAATCGCCGATCCTCAACTATGCCACGCGCTGTCCGTGCGGCGTGCAATACTGCCGCATCACGCCGGACGGCAAACTGACTCCCTGTCCGTATCTCCCCGCACAGGCCGGCGACCTGCGGCGACAGGCGTTCGGCGACATCTGGCACGAGGCCCCGCTCTTTCGCGAGCTCCGCGCGCCAACGTTGGGCGGCAAGTGCGGGCGGTGCGAGTACCGGCAATTGTGCGGCGGCTGTCGCGCGCGCGCCTTCGCGCTCGAGGGCGATGTCCTGGCCGCCGATCCCTCCTGCGCGTTCGAGCCCGATGGGACCGTCGCGCTCGTTGCCAGCGGGCGTTCGGTGTCCTACGGCATGCAGGCGGCGGCGACGATGACGTGGTCGCCCGACGCCCGGGCGCGCATCGATCGGATTCCCTCGTTCGTGCGCGGCGTCGTCGTCACGCGGCTGGAAACGTATGCCCGCGAGCGCGGCCTGAACGAAGTGACCGTGGATCTACTGAGTGAAGTGCGGCGCGCGATGCCGGTCGATTTCTCCAAGCGCCTGCCATTCTTTGCGAGCGATGACTGAGCTCTCGGTGCTCCCACTCCTCCAGGCGGTCGCCGACACGGCGGGCGCGTACCGGCACTTCCCGGGCATCGGATCCCGCGGCGCGGTGTGGATCGCCGCCGAGGTGCACCTGATGTTCGCCGCGTTCGTGCTCGGCGTTCCGATGTTCGCGGTCGTCACGGAGCTGATTGGCATCGTCGGCAAGGACGAGAAGTACGACAAGCTCTCGAAGGAGTTCACCCGGCTGCTCGTCTTCGCGTACAGCGCGACCGCGCTGTGGGGCGGACTGCTGCTCTTTCTCATCACGACGCTGTATCCGCGCTTCTGGGGCCACATGGCGGGGATCTTCTCCCTCTCGATGTGGATCTACGCCGGCCTCTTCTTCGTCGAGTCGTTCACGCTCTATCTGTACTACTACGGGTGGGACCGCTGGAAGGTGGGGCGAGCCAAGTGGGGGCACCTGGGGCTCGGCGTCCTCCTCAACGTTTTTGGCACCACCGTCATGATCATCGCCAACGGGTGGCTGACGTACATGATGTCTCCTCCGACGGGCATCACCGCCGAGACGCTTCCGGAGTCGGTGGGACTCTGGAACGCGATGGCCAACATGACGTGGATGCCGATCAACATTCATCGCCTCATCGGCAACGCCGTCTTTGGCGGCGCCATCGTCGCCGGGTACGCTGGATATCGCTTTCTCTCGGCCACGACGGATGAAGAGCGGGCCCACTACGACTGGATGGGCTACGTCGGGAACTTCATCGCCATCTCCACCTTCATCATTCTTCCATTCGCCGGCTACTGGTTGGGCCGGGAGATCTACGAGTACAACCAGCAGATGGGCATCACGATGATGGGCGGTTTCATGAGCTGGCTGTGGATCGTGCAGGCGATTCTGATCGGCGTCCTTTTTCTGTCGGCGAACTATTACCTCTGGACCGGGATGGGACGGATTCCCGGCGCCGAGCGCTTCGCGCCGTACACGAAATGGATGCTCGCGCTGCTGGTGATCTGCTGGATCGTATGGGCCACGCCGCACACGATGATCGCCAGCCGCGCAGAGCTGGCGGCCATGGGCGGGTCGCATCACCCGTTCCTCACCGTGCTTGGGGTCATGAGCGCCAAGAACACGGCGGTCAACCTCATGATTCTCACCACGTTCCTTTCCTTCCTGCTCTACCGGCGCGCCAATACGCGGCCAACGGTGGTATGGGCGAGAACCGGGACGCTGGTGCAGTCCGCGATGTTCGTGTTGGCCGCCATCGTGGTGCTCTTCTATGGCGTGTATGGCTACTTCGTGGAAGCCATCGTCCGCATCGGTTTCAGCGTCTACCAAGTCGCCGCAGTGCTGCTCTGCATTCTCGGTGTGACGATCATCGACGCTTTCATCGGTCGGGGGGCCGAGTCGCGTGGTGAGATCCGGTGGGGGAAGATGCCCGACCGCTCGCAATACGCGCTCTTCGTGCTCGCGGTCACCTTCACCTGGCTGATGGGGCTGATGGGATTCGCCCGCAGCGGGATACGCCAGCACTGGCACGTGTGGGAGGTGATGCGCGACACGAGCATCGACGCCGTCACCCCCGCGCTGGGCTACGCCGCCAAGATGATCAGCATCTGCGTCCTGATTTTTCTCGGGATGGTTGCGTTGATCTTCTGGTTGGGCGGACTGGCGGAGCACGCCATGCGAAAGTCCGCCGTGCCCCCCCATCCGGCGGAGGGCTGAGGCGCCATGTGGAAGACCAATCTCAAGGTCCTCGCGGTCACGCTGGTCGTGCTGGCCTTCTATACCATGGTGGCCAACGTTATTCCGCAGTTGCAGTCGGAAGTCCCGGAGACCCTCGATCTGTCGTTGGGCGTGACCACCGAGGAGCTGGTCGTCGCCGGGGAGCGGACCTACAACGGCGCCGGCGGATGCACGGCGTGTCACGGTCTGGGAACGCGCGCCCCCAATCTCGTGACCGACCACGCCGGCGAGGGAGTGATCGGCGCGCGGTGCAGGTCTCGAGTGCCGAACGTCGATTGCAAGACGTATCTCTACGAAGCGCTGACGGACCCGACGAAGTTCGTGGTCAGGGGCTTCGAACCGATCATGACGGACACGCGCCGACAGCTCTCCGAGGAGCAGATCTGGGCCACCATCGCGTTTCTCCAATCGCAGGGCGGAGAGGTGACCGTGACCGCAGACGACATCGCGCGCACCGCGCCCGCGACGACCACTGTCGCCGCGCCGGCCGCCGGCCCGGCCATGACCGCCACGCTCGATCCCGTAGCGCTGATCAGCGAGAAGGGATGCATCGCATGCCACACGTTGGATGGGAAGGGCGGGCCCATCGGACCATCGTTCGATCGCATCGGGGCCGGCCGCACGAGGGAGTCACTTCGCAGGTCGATTCTCGAGCCTAACGCCGACACCGCCAAGGGGTTCGAGAGGTTCGCCGGCACCATGCCGGCCAGCTTCGGACAGGTGCTGACCGCGGCGCAACTGGAGGCGCTGGTGGTCTATCTGGCGGGCAAGCGATGACGCGATTCCGCGAAACGCTTGGGCATCCCTTCTGGCAGGCGATCCTGCTCGTCGTCGGCTCCTATCTGCTGATCAAGTTCGGCATCGCCTACATCCCACCGATTTTCGGCGTCAGGAGCGCTCCGGTTCCGTCGAGCGTGGTGGTCCAGTTCATGTTCATCGCGATCGCCGGGATCCTGATCCACGTGAGCAGCGACGAGCCCCGCTGGCGCCGCTTCAAGGAGCCCATATCCGAGACGCTCGTGCGGAGCGACCGGCGCCCGGTGCGCATCGCGCTTCTCATTCTCGTCCCCCTCCTGGCCGGCTTCGCGACCTACGAGCAGACGAGGCCGCGTGTGGAGGCCCCGAGTCAGCTTCGCGCGATCCATCCGGCGCCGCCGGGAGAGATCACGTTCCGGGGCAAGCGGATGGCGCTCACCGGTCTGGCGAACCCGCTGCGCGCGAGCGGCTCCCTGGACCAGCATATCGCGGAAGGCAGGCGCGTCTACTACCAGAACTGTCTCGCGTGCCATGGCGATCGCCTCGATGGCGCGGGTCACTTCAGTCACGGGTTCAGCCCCACGCCGCTCTCGTTCGCCGACCAGGGCACCATCGCGCAGCTCTCCGAGAGCTTCGTCTTCTGGCGCATCGCCAAGGGCGGTCCCGGTCTGCCGCGCGAAGGGGCCCCATGGAACAGCGCGATGCCGGTGTGGGAGGACTTCCTCACCGAGAACGAGATCTGGGCGGTAATCACCTTTCTGTACGCGCAGAGCGGTTGGCAGCCCCGCGCTGAGATCGTGCACGGAGCGGAGCAGCCGTGACGACCCTTCGACCCGCGCGCCGCGCGACATCGGGCGGAATCGCTCTCGGCCTGGTCACTCTGCTGTCGAGCGCCGGCCCGCTTCAGGCGACGTACGCGCAAGCCGCGCCGCGCGGCAAGGCCGTCTACGATAAGTGGTGCGCCGAATGCCACGGCGTGAACGGCGCGGGCGACGGCTCGGCCGCCACCTACATGCTTCCTCGCCCGCGCGACTTCACCAAGGCCGTCTATCAGATACGCACCACGGGCAGTGGTGAGCTCCCCACCGATGCCGACATCCGCCACGTGATCGACGAGGGAATGCCGGGAACCGCGATGCCCGGATGGGCAACGCTCCTGAACCGGGAACAGCGCGACGACCTGGTGGCCTATCTGAAGAGCTTCTCCCAGTTCTTTTCCGGCGCAGCTCCCGCGGCCATCGCCATCGGTGAGGCACCAGGCAGCTCCGACGAGACGATCGCCGACGGCCGCACGGCGTACGCCACGCTGGAATGCGCCAAGTGTCACGGCGAACAGGGCCGCGGCGACGGTCAGTCGGCGCCAACGTTGACGGACGACCTCGATCGGCCGATTCGCGCCGCGGATCTCGGCGCCAGCTGGAATTTCAACGGCGGAAGTTCCGTCGAGGACATCTATACCCGGCTGCGCACCGGACTGGATGGCACGCCGATGCCGTCGTTCAGCGACGCGGTCGACGCGAAGGTGGTGACGGACGAGCAACTCTGGCACGTGGCGCAGTACGTTCGCAGTCTTTCGCCGGAGGACCCGCCGGAGGTGCGCGAGGTGGTGCGCGCAGCGTTGACTTCGGGCGCGCTCCCCGCCTCTCCAGACGATTCGGCGTGGAATGCCGTGGAACGCTTCTGGGTTCCGCTGGTCGGTCAGATCATCATCAAGCCGCGCTGGTTTTCGCCAACCGTCAATGGCATCTGGGTGCAGGCGCTGCACAATGGCCAGGCGCTGACGCTACGGCTGTCGTGGCATGATCCGTCGCGCAGCCCCGATCCGGCGTGGGACGAATGGCTGGGACGCATGTCGGCGTCGATGACCGCCGCCGACGGACCGAACGCGACGCGACAGGGAAGCGATCGCATCGTCGTGCAGTTCCCTGAGCGCATCGACGCCGCCGAGCCGCCGTACTTTCTGGGCGGGGACAGCCGGCGTCCCGTGTATGTGTGGCGTTGGACGAGCGACAGCGCGACCGTGCGCGAGGCGCGCGGCACCGGTCTCGGCCAGTTCACCACGCGCCCCTCGTCGGCGCTCACGCATGCCGCCATGTTCGATCACGGCGAATGGCGGCTCCAGATCACGCGCGCGCTGGTTCCGCCTGACACCACCGCGGCCCCGGTGTTCGCCACGGGGCGCGCCATTCCGATTGCCTTCTTCGCCGCCGACGGCTCCAACGGCGAGGACGGCGTGCGCGGATCGGTGAGCGCGTGGTACGCGATCTATCTCGATGTTCCCACGCCGCAGCGCGTGTATATCGCGCCCGCGGCCGCCATGCTGCTCACTGCAGGATTGGGATTGCTGATGGTGCGGCAGGCCCAACGCCGAGAACGTTCATCCCGGCGGTCCACCACGGAGGTAACGTCATGAAGCGAATACTGATCGGCGGTATCATGCTCTCGCTGTTTGCCTGCGGCGGAGGGGAAGGCGATGCGGGCGCGGGCGGAGACACCACGGCGGGAGGCGCGGCCCCTGCTGCGGCCGCGGCCGGCGGTGGCTCGGTGACCGGCGTGGTCGCCTTCACCGGCGCCCCACCCGCCAACCCGACTATCGACATGAGCGAGGAGGCTGTGTGTCAGGGTAAGTACGCCACCACACCGGCCGACCCCGTCGTGATGGTCACCGACGGCAAGCTGGCCAACGTGATCGTGTATGTGAAGAGCGGGCTCCCGGCCGGGCAGAGCTTCCCGGTACCCAGCGCACCTGCCGTCATCGACCAGGAGGGGTGCCTGTATCACCCGCGCGCGCTGGCCGTGATGGTCGGCCAGGCGCTGCAGATCAAGAACAGCGACGCCGTTCTGCACAACATCAAGGCCGTACCGACCAAGAACCGGGGCTTCAACATCAGCCAGCCGAGAGCGGGGATGACCACCGAGCGGACGTTCACCACCGAGGAGGTGACGGTTCCACTGGAGTGCAACGTGCACGGTTGGATGCACGCCAACGTCGCGGTGTTCTCGCATCCGTTTTTCGCCAGCACGGGTCCTGATGGCTCGTTTACCATCTCGGGCCTACCGGCCGGCACGTACGAAATCGAGGCGCGGCACGAGACGCTCGGTTCCAAGACGATGAGTGTGACCGTGCCGGCGAGCGGCTCGGCTCCGGCGAACTTCACGTTCGCTGCCACGACCTCCTGAGGAGGAAGCGCGATGAATTGGCTCCTGCCTCCGGGCGCATCGACCTTCGCGGGCGAGATCGACTGGCTCTACTACGTGATCCTCTGGACCACGGGGATCGCGTTCGTGGCAACCGAAGTGGCGCTGGTGTGGTTCCTGATCCGCTACCGCGCGCGAGCAGGGGTCAAGGCGCGGTATTATCACGGCAACGTGAAGGCCGAGGTGATCTGGACGAGTGTGACGGCGATCGCCGTGCTTGCCCTCGGTGTGATGAGCGCCGGAGGGTGGGACCGCATCAAGGGACGGGACAGCGTTCCGCCGAACGCGCTGCCGATCATCGTGCACGCCAAGCAGTTCGAGTGGCAGATCACCTACCCCGGTCCCGATCTCCAGCTCGGGAACGCGGACGATTTCACGGTACGGAGCCAGCTCCACGTTCCGGTCAACCGGGCCATCAACGCGATGCTCACCTCGGAGGACGCGATTCATTCGTTCTTCGTGCCGGCCTGGCGCATCAAGCAGGACGCCGTTCCCGGCATGCGGATCCAGGTGTGGTTTCAGCCCACCCAGACCGGCGACTTCGAGATCGCCTGCGCCGAGCTCTGCGGACTGGGGCACTACAGGATGAGAGGCTCCGTGACCGTCCATTCACAAGAGGAGTTCGATCGATGGCATCGCAATCGCGGGCAACTCGCCTTCGCCCAGTGAGGATTTGACCCATGGCGACGACTACCGTACCCGCTGGCGAATTCGCCGCGGCCGGCGCGGCGCACGCGCACGAGATGAGCTTCGTTCGGAAGTACATATTCTCGACCGATCACAAGATCATCGGGATCCAGTTCCTGATCATGAGCCTGGTCTTTCTCCTGGTGGGAGGGCTCCTGGCGATGGTCATCCGGTGGCAGCTCGGCTTCCCGGGGCGGTCGATGCCCGGCGGGGGCGTGCTGCCTGACAC
>JBOHTL010000237.1:0-2671 GCA_050733735.1 Gemmatimonadaceae bacterium | reverse complement strand
GGCTCGCCGAGTACGAGATGCCGGGACTCATGTCCCTCCGCGCCGAGGTCCACGAGCGTCTCGATGAGCACCGCCGTCTGAATGGTCATGTGCAGCGAGCCCATGATCCTGGCGCCCTTCAGCGGCTGCCTGCCCTTGTATTCCGCACGCACCGCCATGAGGCCGGGCATCTCCTGCTCCGCGAGGCGGATCTCCTTGCGTCCCCACTCCGCGAGGGAGAGATCGGCAACTTTGAACGCCGGCCGGCCGGCAGCGGTCTGCGCCGAATCGCGGCGCGTCATCTCTGCGATACCCATGAACGAATCCTGTGTTGAAAGACGCTAATGTGTGTCCTGCTTCGCGACCATCGTGAACACCGCGGGACCCTTCGCGCGCGCATCTACCGGAAGCACCCGGTACCGCGCGACGGTCAGCCCAGCCTCACTCACCCAGGAACGGATCTGCTCCTCGGCGATTCCCTGCCAGACGTGCCCCATCTGCAGCGAGTACTCCTCGCGCTCATGCGCCGTGAGATCCATGACGACGACCCGACCCCCGGGCGAAAGCACGCGGCGAACCTCCGACAGCATCTTCACGGGCTCGAGGACGAAGTGGGTCACCATGAACAGCAGCGCCACGTCCAGCTCTCCGTCCTCGATCGGGAGCGACTCGAGACTCCCATTGCGAACGTCGACGTTCTCGAGACCGGCGAGGCGCTTCTTTGCGGCGCCGAGCATGGCCCCCGACTCGTCGACCGCGATCACGCGGCGCACCACGGGTGCCAGCGCTTCGGAAATGTGCCCCGTGCCGCAGCCCAGATCGCCCACCGTCCACGATTCATCGAGGAGATCGAGCACCGCGAGCAGGTCCGTGCGCGCGCCGATGAGATCCGCGCGCATGTCGTCCCATTTCGTCGTCGCGCCGGTGAAAAAGGTGTGCATCTTCACGCGGCGCGCGCCCAGAACGCTTTCACGGCGCCGCGCATCCTGCTGTACCGCTGCGCTCGACGCTATCTGTTCGCGGACCACTTGCCAGAGGCGCTTGGCGACGTGATCGAGTCGGCTCGGCCGCATCGTGTAAAAGCGACTCGACCCGGAATCGCGCGCCGCGATCCAGCCTTCGTCGCTGAGGATCTTGAGGTGCCGGCTCACCGTGGATTGCGGCAGCTGAAGAACCGAGCAGAGCTCGCCGACGGTCAGCTCGGTGCCCTCGAGGAGCAGGAGAATTCTCCCTCGCGTAGGATCGGCGAGGGTTCCGAGGCGGTCGAAGACAATCGCGGGGCGAGTCATCATTAAATCCGGATGAACGGATAATAGACGGTGGTCCGCCCTGGATCAATACCTGAACGAAAAACGGCGCCCCCCCTTCGGGAGGGACGCCGTTTCACCAGCTTCTCATCGATTCCTCGATGCAGAGGGAGGAGAAGACAGTGCCCGAGTGGCGGCGCTTGGGCACCGAAGGACGCGGCTACGCTACGAGCGGGACACGCGCGCTGCAGGCCGACAGCGCGCGATCATCTCAGTGCCAAACAACTTCGCGATGAAATTTCTCGAAAACGCGTCAGGGTTTCGGCGCGAGGTCTCCGAGGTCCAGCGGGAAATCGACACGCACGCCCGCGGAGCGCAGCTCCGAGACGATGTCGCGCACGATGCCGCGGCCCTGAGCTTCGGTGCCGACGCGACGCGCCACCACCGCGTTCTCGCGGTACCAGGCGCCGCGACCACTGCTCAAGTCATCGTAGCGCACGCCCGATCCGCTCTTGCTCGAGTGGATGATGCGCCGGTCGCCGGCGTAGATGGCGACGTGGCTGATCGCTCGGCCCGGGTTGGCGAACATGATCAGATCGCCGGCCCGCAGGTACGCGAAGTCGAGTGGAACCCGCGCGCCCGCGGAGGCCTGCGCGCGCGACGTCCGCGGCAGGCCCACGCCGTGCCGCTCGAAGACGTACTGCACGAAACCGGAGCAATCGAACCCGGTCCGCGGCGACTCGCCGCCCCAGGTGTATCGCACGCCGAGATAGCGCTCGGCGGTCGGAATCACGACGGCGGCACTGCGGCTCGACGTGGGATACGGGATGCCCGACTGAATGACGGAGCCGGGGTACTGCGCGCAGCCGGCGATGGCGAAGGGGAGTACGATGGCCGCCGATCGCGCTGCATTGAGGTGAGACAGCACGGCTACTTCTCCTGCGAATCCGGGTACGTGAACGCCTAAGGCACTACGCGCGCCACGGACCCAGCAGTGTAAACCTCGGATTTTCTACTGCGCGTGCTTTTCCGCGAGCTGCGCGAGGCCCTCGTCGATCTCCGCAGAGGACACCCAGCGTCCCTTTACCATGACACCGGCGCGCCGGGTGAGGTTGGCGACGCTCTCCAGCGGATTGGCGTTCAGCAGCACGAGGTCCGCCCGGTTTCCCACCGCGACCGTTCCGAAGCTGCCGTCCTGTTTCAGTTTCTCTGCGACATAGCGAGCGACGTTCTTAGAGCCCGACTCGTACAGCTCGAACGGGGACACGCCCAGGGAAGCGATGATTCCCAGCTCACGATGCAGGGCGAAGCCTGGCACCATGAAGAGTTGCGGCGAGTCGGTGCCCATCAGCAGAGGCACGTCCGCGTCGAAGAGCGCTTTCACGGCGCGGCGACGGAGGCTCATGTACGCCGCTGCCAGCTCCGGCGTGACCCCGGTGTTGCGC
>JBOHTL010000236.1:0-5889 GCA_050733735.1 Gemmatimonadaceae bacterium | reverse complement strand
GCTGAAGCCGAAGCTCATGTACATCCAGTACCAGTAGTCGTTCGGGTATTCAGGGGGCCCGCAGCCGTCGCTTCGCGAGGACGCCCAGCGGCGGCCACGCCTCGAAGTCCGTGTCGGCCACCATGTGAGTCGCTATCGCAGCATAGATGTCTCGAGCGCCGCTCGCGTCGCCGCTCTTCGCGATCGCGTCGGCCCGTAAGAGCGCCACCGTCGACGTCGACCGTCCGAAGAAGTTCTCCGACATTGCGTCGGCGAACCGTGCGGCCGCCAGCTTCGCGCTGCCGTCCAACAGCATGGCGCATCCTGTGATCGTTTGCAGCGCGATGCGGTGGCTTCTCAGTCCGCGACGGTCATCCTTTCTCAGAATCACCCCGCGTGTCTCATTCACCAGGTCGCGATCGTCGGACCAGACGCCGATCGCCGCAATGCGTTCAGCCAGACGCGCGGTTGCCTGCGGGGAGACGTCAGCGCGAGAGACCCAATCCAGCGCCTCACGTCCGAATTGCGCCGCGCTGGCGCCATTCGAATGCGTCGCCTCTGCAACCCCCAGCGCGATGAGCGATCGCACGTAGGCCTGACCATGCCCGGGGCTCTGCCCGATCTTCGCCAGACTCGCCGACGCGTCGCCGACATTTCCGAGCGCCACCTGCGCGATATGTCGGCGATAGTGGCTCGTCCAGCTGTCGCTGCGGCCTGGCGGCTGCATGCTGTCGACAATGGCGAGCGCTCCGACCCAGTCGTGGCGCTGCAGCGCCGTCAGATATCGAGCTTCCAGCGGGGGCCAGCGCATGTGCCGCGGCAATCGGGACACGAACGCCAGCGCCGCTGTCGTGTCGCCCAGGCTGAATAGCGCGTACAGCTGGTTGTGGACGTTCGGCGCTGTCGCGGTGGAATCGAGGCGCAGCGCCTCATCGGCGGCGGCAGCCGCTTCGCGGTAGCGTCCGAGCGCTCGCAGGGTCCACGCCATCCCTTCGAACGCAAGCGCGTCGTCGGGGTGACTGGCGCGAAGCAGGTGCCAGTACGCCAGCGCGCTGTCCGGTCTGTCCTCGACAAGCTGCTCATGCCGCGCGCGGATCAGGAGTCGTTCGCGCAGTGGCGCCTGATCCGCGAGCGCTGACGCGCGTCTCATGTGCGCCTCGCTGTGCGTCTGTTGATCGAAGTACCACAACAGATCGCCGACGAGATAATGAGCCAGCGCAAAGAGACTGTCGTGCGCCAGCGCGGCCTCTCCCAGCGCCATTGCCGTTCGACGGTTCGTCCGAAATGTCTTGCGCGCGAGCGCGTACAGCTCGAGCGCACGAAGTGAGCTGGTGGTGACCGCCGGCAACGGCTCGACACCGTCCGTCACTTCGGTCGCGGCGAGGCGCGCCCGCATCGCGCGACCCAGCTCGGAAATGACGGCCAGTACCTGATCGTCCCCTTCGGCGCGTTCCGTCAAACTGATGACGGCGCTTCCATCGCCAGGGTTCAAGGCCTGCGCGACGACCTGCAGTCCGGATCCGAGCCGCGCCACTGAGCCAAGCACGACGAAGTGCGCTCCGAGTCGGCGACCCGCGTCCAATGCAACCTTTTCAGGAACGCGTGCATCCATCGGCTGCCGCATGAGCTGCACCGCGCGGGACAGGCGGCCGTCGGTAACGAGCCGAATCCGGTCGTCGGCCGCCAGCTCCGCTCGAATCGCCTCACGCACCGCGAGGGCAAGCGTCGAGTCGGAACCGCTGAATTCAGCCACGAGCACGAGGGGTGGCTCGAGTGCCGCGTCCATGCGGCCGCTTGCATGCAGGAGCCAGCCCGCGCCCACGATGACGGCGATGAGTACCGCGAACAATGCCGCCCTCGACCGGTGCCCGGTCCTTACAACCGGCACGTGTGCAACGACGGCATTGCCTTCCGGCTCGGCGACGCCCGGCCGTCGATCGTCAGCTCCCGGAACTGTCGACGTTGCAGCTGCACGCAGACTTTCGGCCAGCGCAGCCACGCCCGGATCCGGACCGACGTCGAGGTCAGCACGCAGGAGCTCCTGATGGATGCGCGCTTGACGAATGGCGCCGGCGTGATCGCCTGCCGCTACCAGAGTCTTCATGAGACGCAGCGTCGCTCCAGGATCCAGCGGCAACATCGCCAGTCGCTGTCGCCGCCATTGTGCCGCCGCGTGATGATCGCCGAGCGCCGCCGCGGACGCGCCGAGCCGATCGAGTGCGTCCGCGCAGGCGGCCGCGAGGCGCTGTCGTTCCTCCTCCACCCAGCGCTCGAACTCCGGCGCGTTGTCGAGATAGATCGCATCGAGAAAGGGACCTCGGTAGAGCGACACCGCGCTCTCGAGATCATCGGCCGCACACGCGGCGCGAAAATGGCCGATATCCGAGCCTACGACCGATTCGTTGAGACGGATTTCGTCCGTACCGCCCAGGATCGCGTCTGCTCCGAGCTGTTGGCGGAGCGCATAAACCGCCTGGGACAGCGAATGCCGCCCGTGCTCGGCGTCGCGCTCCGGCCAGAGGAGCGCGATCAGCTTTTCTCTTCCGGTCGGTCCCGCGGCCGCCAGGTATGCCAACATTCCGAGCCGCCGCCGCTGCGTGGCGCGCCCCTCCATCGGAACGCCTTCGCGCTCCAGCGACAGACCACCCAACGTTTTGAGCCGCAGCATGTTGGGTGAATTGACGGTAGCTGGAGAGAGGGTTGACTGCCCAGGCCTATCATGCGGCCGAACCCAGACGGCTGCAAGCCGGAGGAACACTCTCATGCACAAATTCGCAGTTGGGGCCTTGGCGGTTTTCGCCTTCGCCCTCCTGGCGCCGACGCGCGCCGACGCCCAGCGTGGCGTGGAGGCGGCAAAGTCCAAGACAGCGGGCGTCGAACCATGCTGCGGCATTACCGCGATCGACACGCGAACGAGGACTGTCACGGCGCGGGAGATCTCGACCGGTCACACCTTTCAGTTCAAGGTCGAGAATCGCCGGGTTCTGGCGGGGCTGAAGGTCGGCGGCAAGGTGTACGCCGATTTCGCGGCGGGTAAGGTGGGACCGGACCCGGTCGAGCCGTGCTGTGGAATCATCGGAGCGCGGACGCAGGCCGCGAAGGTGCGACGCGATCCCGCGGAGCCGGCCAGCATCACCGCGAAGGCGCGCCGTGATGGCGGATCACCCTGCTGCGCCATCACCGCGATCGACGTACGCAGTGGAACGGTCACCGCCAGAGTGCAGGCGACCGGCCGAACGTTCCAGTTCCGCATGACTGACCGCGCCGCGCTGGCGGGCGTTCGCGCGGGCCAGCAAGTGTGGGCCGACTTCGGCGCCAAGCGAGTGGGGCTGAAACCGGCCGATCCGTGCTGTGGCATCGTCGGCCCGGTACCCGAGTAACGACGCCCAGGACCCGTTCGGCGAATCCCGACAGAACCGGAGGTTATTCGAAATGTGCATTGTTTTGCGCGTAATCACGGCGCGCGCGCGCGATTTCTTCATCGCCGTGCTGCTCGCGAGCACCGTTGTCTCGCTCACCCCCTCGCTCGCGGAGGCTCAACGAGCCGCTGCTGCGGGCGGCCGACCGGCACTCACGGGAATCTGGGAGCCGGTCAGCTATTCGGAGGATCTCGACCTCACCGACGTGTTCTTCGTCACGACGAACGTCGGCTGGGTCTCCGGCGCAGGCGGGACGCTCCTCCACACCAGGGACGGCGGCGACAACTGGACCGTGGTGCTGGGCGGGGATCCCGCGTCGCCCGACGCGCAGATCGAGAAGCTCCGCTTTCTCGACGAGCGCCACGGCTGGGCGGTGCAGGGACGCAAGCTGCTGCGTACGACAGACGGCGAATCGTGGGAGGACTTCGGTGCAACGCCCGTCCGGATGGGGGACTACGTGTTTCTCACGCCGCTGGCCGGCGTCGCCGCGGCAGGCACGTCCGAGCAGAGCGCGCCGGACCACGTGTTCCGCACCGAGGACGGCGGCCGGACGTGGAATCAGGTGGCGCCATGTGCCGTAAAGGTGAACGTCGACGGATTGAATCGGAACGTTCAGTGTCAGATCGTGCGTCTGCACTTTCCTACTCCGACCGTCGGATATCTCGTCGGCAAGACGACGTGCGTGGGCATGGGCTGCGGTGGTCCGCCCATGTTCGGCAGGACACGTGACGGCGGCAGGTCGTGGCAGTTCGTCTCCGGACCCGGCGACCCGAAGACCGCGGATCTCGAGGACCTGTTCTTTATCGACGAGCGCAGGGGCTACGTCCACGTCCGCGAAGGAGACGCCCACAAACTCTACGCGACGTCGGACGGCGGCGAGACGTGGCGCGCGCGGATCGCGACTCCGGCGGGGCTCATGCGTTTTGCCGATCCCGAAGTCGGGTGGTCGCTCGACCTGGACTGGGCGCCGAAGATCAATTTCACGACCGACGGCGGGCAGCGCTGGACTTCCCGGCAGCTCCGCTTCCCCGCGTGGATCACCGGCTGGAGTTTTCCGCGACGCGATCGCGCCTACGTCGTTGGCCAGCACGGGATGGTATTCCGGTATCGCATGGTGCCGGCCGGTGCATCGCAGAAACAGGGATCGATCGCGGCACCCGTGATGCCGGCATTCGGTTCTGGCCTTGTCGGTGAAGCCGCGCAGGCCGAGGCTCTCGCGACCGAGCTGCTCCCCGTGCTCGACAAGGCGGTAACTCCGGCCGGAAATACACGGCCGTCTGACTCTTCCTTTGCGGCGCGCTGCTGCGGTCCGTCCGTGAACAAACTCGGCGTCATCATCACGACTATTGCCGGAACGGTGCCCACGTTCCTCGCGAAGTACCGCAACGTCAATCTGCTGGGTGCCGGGCTGCGAATGCAGGCTGATCTACCCGCCAGGTACAGCGAGCTGCGTCAGGCGATTGGCGCCTTTCAGTCCGCGACCACGAAACCCGCGGCTCAGGAAGCTCTGGTTCAGGTACAGGGTGCCCTCCAGCGATTGCATCAGTCCAGTCGCGTCGCGTTTCAGCGCGAGATTCCCTGAGCGAGAGGCATTCACCGTCCCTCGAAGGGCAAAGGAGGATACAGCACTTCGAGAACACTCTCGTGCTTGACTCGGCGCCCGCGCCGAGCGTAGGCTGCGAGCAGCGAAACGACCCTCGGTGCGTTCGATCGGTGATGGTAACGCCGATCGCGCCGCAGATGATGCGGCATGCGGCCCATCATCAACGCCGAGGTATATCAGGAATGCACATGGCGCTCGACACGCAGCCCTGGACGCTCGACATGCTGCACCGGTTGCCGGAGGACGGCAACAAGTACGAGCTCATTCGGGGTGAATTGTTCGTGACTCCGCCTCCGACGGGTGAGCACGAGAACGTCATTGGGATTCTTCATGAGATTCTCGCGCCGTACGTACGCGACCATCGACTCGGGCGCGTATACCGGCCGCACGCCGTGGTCCGTGTCGATGACAGCGAGGCCGAACCGGGCCTGTTCGTTCGAGCTCAGGGACCGCGTATAGGAAACGACTGGCAGAAGGCGCCGCTGCCCATCTTGCTTGTCGAGGTCCTCTCGCCATCCACCCGCCGACGCGACTTCCACCAGAAGCGATCGTTTTACATGGACGTCGGCATACCGGAGTATTGGGTAGTCGACCCGGAAGAGCGTGTGGTTCACGTCTTCGCGGCTGGGGGAGAACCGCGCGTCGAGAGCGATGTGCTGCGCTGGCGCCCGACAGGGACGACCGAGCCGCTCGAAATCGCGCTCCCCGAACTGTTCGCGGAGGCGGGACTGTAGCCATCGCTCAGCCTCAGCGGAGCGTCGGTCGAGCGCCCTGCCGGCGGGCCTACGCGGCGCGCTGTACTCACTTCGCGGGCGCAGCGCCTGCGCGCGAAATAGCCGTTCTGCTCATGGCTTTCGGCCCACTCGAGGCGGCCCTGAACAGAGTCGA
>JBOHTL010000235.1:0-2454 GCA_050733735.1 Gemmatimonadaceae bacterium | reverse complement strand
CGTACTGCCAGGCGCGCTGCGGCGCGAGATCCACAAATCCGCCGGGGTTGCCGAAGCTCGACAGCTCCAGCAGCAGTGGCGGCTCGACGGTGCGGCTGGCATTCGCGAAGAGCTGCACCGCCTCCGTCGCGCCGACGATGATGCCCGCGCGCGGCGTGAACATATCATAGGTGCGATGATCGCTCTGGTCGCCATTGGAGAGGAAGGCGTCGTTCACGCGGCGGGTGCTCCGGTCGGCTCGGAATCCGGCGATGATGCTCAGACCTGGCCTCAGCGTCAGCGAGCTCTCCAGATACAGCGCCAGGGTAGTCGCGTAGTCGTGCTCGTCCCGCGTGAGCGCCCCGTGCTCGCCCTGCGCGTTCTCGAACTGCTTGTTGAGCATCGTCAGGTATGCAGGCTGGAATCCGACGATCAGCCGATTCTCACGGCCGAAAAGCAGATGTGCGTTATCGTATCGCACCTCGGCGCCCCAGTCGTGGCTCAGCTGGTCGATGACCTCGAAGATAGGGTGGTCGATGGCCCGGTATTGCAGGTACGGACTCACCTCGATGCGCTGCGTCGGCGAGAGCTGAGCGCGCAGCTGAACGCCCGCGTGATGCAGCCGGTAGTCGCGGCCCCAGCGGTCCGCCGCGTTCTCCGGCGACGCCGCCGTCGGCGACGTCTCCAGCTCGGCGCGAGTCAGCGCGCCTGGAAGCTCCTCCGCTACGTCTGCGTAGAAATAAAAGGCACGGATGTCGGTGGCGCGTCCGAGCAGCCGGCCGGCGTGCAGATTCACGCGATCGCGTCGCTGGGCGGACCAGTCGCGGTAGCCCTCGAGGGTGGTGAGGGCGACGCTGCCGTACCAGTCGAGCGTGCCGCGCTGCCCTGCCACAGCGAGCTGTCCCTTGGCGAACCCGTTCGCGCCGCCCTGGAAGTACGCCGTGAGCGGCGGCGCAGTGTATCCGGTCTCGGTGAGCAGATTGATCGCGCCGCCGAGCGTTGAGCCACCATAGCGCAGGGCGTTGGCGCCCTTGTAGACCTCGATCGCCTCCGTCGTCAGCAGCTCGAGCGACTCGAAGTCAGTGAATCCGTCGGCATTGCGGTACGGCATTCCGTTCACGAGCAGGTTCACCCCGCGCGCGTGAAAGTTGTTGCGCAGTCCCGAACCGCGGATGGAGATCTGGCTCTCGTCCGCGGCGCCGAACCTTGGCTGGACGTACACGCCTGGAATGAACTTCAGCGTCTCGTGGAGATTCGTCTGGCGCGACGACCGCAGTTGCGAAGACGTGATCATCGCGACGCCGCCTGGCACTTTCAGAAGACGGTCGCGGATTTCCTGGACGTCGGTGCGGCTCCCGATGACCGTGACCGCTGTGAGGGTGGCGGTGTCGCGGCTGGCGCTGTCGGCCCGGGCTTGCAGCTGCGGAACTACGAAGCCGACGACTCCTGCATGAAAGGCGACGGCGCGTATTGCGCCGGCCGGAAATGCTCCGGGCATTTGTTCCCCTGTTGGATACGAACGTGGATGGCGAGCGCCGGTGCGGCGCTCAGCGCGTCAGGCGACGTTCGTGGGGACGGGCGGGGCGTTTGCGAAGGGGATGCGGAGCTGCGACGACGCGAGCCCGGCGTCGCGGACGTCTGGCGGCGCGACATCGGCCGTGGCGACAACCGTCGCGGGCAGCACGTCGCAGGAGGCGCCGAGCACGGCGATGCTGCTGGCGGTCGTGCACGCTCCGATGCACATGCAAGCATGGTCGCCGTGCCCCGAGTCCTGCTGCGGCGCGCCGGCCTCGTGGTGTCCCGCATGCTCGTGCGGCGTTGGCGCTGCGGTCGTCGCGGAATGCGTCGGGCACTGGTGCACGACACTGTGCTCACCCATGGTGAGGGCGAGCCAAAATGGCAAGAGCAGCGCGAGGAGGCGCACGACACTGAATCTACACAAGATTCCTGATGCCTGAGACCCCGCTGGCGAGTGTTCCGTGCCGCGCCACCGCGTACGTCCTGGACGTCGGCATCGCCTTCGTCGCTCTGTTGGCGCTTCAGGCCGTGCTGTATCCTGTCAATCCGCTTCTGCAAAGCGACGACTCCGCGGGCGGCATGATGCTGCACGGCTGGGTCACTCTCACCGTTACCGTCCCTGTTGCAATCTTCTTCGCGGTGTCATGGGCATCGCCTGCTGGTGCAACTCCCGGCATGCGACTCCTGCACATTCGAGTTCGTGGCGTCTCGGGCGAGAGTGTGCCGATGTGGCGCGCGCTGGTCCGCGCCGTGGTTCTCCTCGTTCCATTCGAGGTCAACCACGCCGTGCTGTTCTACCCTGAGCCGATGTGGGACATGCCATCGCCCGGTTATCGGAGCGGATTCATCGTTGTCTATGCACTGATGCTGATCTACCTCGCCGTCACCCTCTGGACGCCAAAGCGTCAAGGGCCGCACGACCTGGCTGCAGGAACGATCGTGAGCGCTCCCGTGAGC
>JBOHTL010000234.1:0-5967 GCA_050733735.1 Gemmatimonadaceae bacterium | reverse complement strand
CGGCTCGCGCACACCGTCCCCGTAGAGGTGCGGGTGCCGCGCTTTCATCTTGGTGAGGAAGGACTCAGCGACGTCGCGCAGCGAGAACGCGCCGCGCTCTTCCGCGATCACCGCATGAAAGAGGATCTGCAGCCAGAGGTCGCCCAACTCCTCGCGCAGTCTGGCATCGTCGCTCGCCAGCAGCGCCTCGTCCACCTCGTGCGCTTCTTCGATCAGGTAGGGACGCAACGACTCGTGCGTTTGCGCCGCGTCCCACTCGCAGCGGCGCCGCAGATCGCGCATCAGCGCGAGCGTATCTTCAAGCGTGGGTTTCACTTGCTGACGTCTCCGATGAGCGGGTATGTTACTCCGCTCGGAAATGACAGGTCAATCGCAACGGCTGATGCCGCGCGCCTGGGTCGAGATCGACCTCGGCGCGCTGGTGCGTAATGGGGAGCGATATGCGCGCGCGGCGGGTGCGCCGCTGCTGCCGATGGTCAAGGCCGATGCCTATGGATTGGGGGCGGTGCGCGCCGCGCGCGCGCTGCTCAAGCTACAGCCACCGCCCTGGGGCTTCGGCGTCGCCACGATCGAAGAAGGCGAAGAGCTGCGGCGCGCCGGAATCGACCTTCCGATTCTCGTGGTGTCTCCGCTGCTGCCGACGCAGTTCGATGCCGCGCGGCGCGCGCGTCTCCGTCCCGTGCTCGGCGACCGCACCGCGATCGAGCAATGGAGCACCTCGGGCGAGCCATGGCATCTGATGATCGACACCGGAATGAATCGCGCCGGCGTTCCCTGGCGCGAGGTGACGACGGTTGCGGACGTGGCCGCGGCGCATGTCCCGGAAGGAGTGTGCACGCATTTTCACTCCTCGCAGCTGCCGGACGGATCCCGCGAAGAACAGGAGCGTCGTTTCGCGGAGGCGGTGGCGCGACTGCCGTTCAGATCCAACCTGCTGCACGCCGACAATTCAGGCGCGGTCGAGCATCGTTCGCCGTCGCCGTACCAGCTCGCGAGGCCTGGCATCTTCCTGTATGGCGTGAGCAGTGGACATGCGCCTGTGATCGAGCCAGAACCCGTGGTGGCCGTGCGCGCCCGCGTCGTCGAGATCCGCGTCGTGCAACCGGGTGATTCGGTGGGCTACGATGCGGCGTGGCGCGCCCCGCGCGCGGGTCGCGTCGCCACCCTCTCGATCGGTTACGCCGACGGATACCGACGGGGGTTGGGCAATCGCGCGCGGGCGCTCCTGCGAGGCGAACAGCTTGCCGTCGTCGGCTACGTCACCATGGACATGACCATGGTCGATGTCACCGACAAACCCTGCTCCGTCGGCGACGTGATGACCCTGATCGGCCGCGACGGGAAGGCCGCGATCTCGGTCGCGGCGCTCGCGGCCGCGGGCGGTCTTTCGCCCTACGAGATTCTCACCGGTCTCCGCGGACGACTGCCGCGGGTCTACGTCGGTCACGACGACGCGTGACGCGACGCGCAGCGATCATTGTGCTCGATGGCGTCGGCATCGGGGGGGCGCCTGACGCCGAGGCATACGGTGACGTGGGATCGAATACGCTTGGCAATCTGTCGCGCGCAGTTGGCGGGCTGGCGCTGCCGGCGCTGCAGCGCGCGGGGTTGGGCAACATCGACCATCTCGAAAACGTTCCTCCCGCCGACGAACCGCTGGCCGCACATGGCATGCTCGTTCCGGCATCGGCGGGGAAGGACAGCACGACCGGGCACTGGGAGATCGCCGGTATCCAGCTCGAGCGTCCATTCCCCACCTATCCGGACGGGTTCCCGCCCGAGGTCCTCGCCGAGTTCTCGCGCCGAACGGGGCGCGGCGTGCTGGGCAACGCCGCGGCAAGCGGCACCACGATCATAGCACGGCACGGCGAGGCGCATCAGCGTACCGGCAACTGGATCGTCTACACGTCGGCGGACTCCGTCTTTCAGGTCGCTGCGCACGAGGAGACGGTCCCGCTCGACGAGCTGTATCGCGGCTGCGAAGCCGCGCGCGCCATCCTGGCAGCGCCTCACGACGTGTCCCGCGTGATAGCGCGTCCGTTCACCGGCGCTCCGGGGGCATACACCCGTACCGGCAACCGTCGTGACTTCTCGATTCAGCCGCCCGAGGAGACGCTGCTCGACGCATTGGCCGCGGCGGGAATCGCGCGAACCGGCGTGGGCAAGGTGGATGATCTGTTCGCGGGCCGGTCCATTCGATCCCGCCACACCGCCGACAACGCGGAAGGGATCCGGCACATTCTCGCATGGCTGACGGACACCACGGTGCCCGATCCCGGGCCCGGCAGGTTCCTGTTCGTCAATCTTGTAGATTTCGACCAAGTGTACGGGCACCGGAACGATGTTCCGGGGTTTCATACTGCATTGCGTCAGTTCGACGCGGCTGTGCCCGAGCTCCTGAGCGCCATGCGGGAGGACGATCTGCTGTTCGTGACCGCCGACCACGGGAATGATCCTACGACGCCATCGACGGACCACTCGCGAGAGTGCGTGCCGCTGCTGGTGTTCGGGCGGCGTGTGCGCGGCGTGTCTCTCGGGCGGCGCGGCACCTTTGCCGATGTCGGCGCTACTGTCGCCGAATGGTTCGGCATCGCCTTCCGCGGACGTGGCACTTCGTTTCTCCCGGTGATCACGTGAGGGGTGCGGCACGAAGCGCGCTCGAGGACCGCGGCGCGACCCATGAGGTTGGGGGTGGGGGGAGCGCCGATCATGAAGCCTTGGCGCTTCGCGAACGGGCGAGCGCGGCCATGGAGCGCGCGTACGCGCCGTACTCGAATTTCCGCGTCGGTGCCGCCCTGCTCGGATCGGACGGTAGCGTCACCGAAGGCTGTAACGTGGAAAGCGCGGCTTACCCGGCCGGAATCTGCGCCGAGCGCGCTGCGCTCGCGGCGGCCGTGGCGCGCGGCGTGCGCGGATTTCGCAGCATCACCATCGTCACCTCCGCGGGGGATCCCACGCCGCCCTGTGGGATGTGCCGGCAGGCGCTGATCGAGTTCTCGCCCGAGCTCGAGATCGTGAGCGTGACGCGCAGCGGCAAGGAAGCGAGGTGGATCCTGTCGGCTCTGCTCCCGCACGCCTTCACACCGCAATCACTCGACCGAACCGAATAGAAAGGATTCTCGTGAAGTCTTTGTTCAAACGCGCGCATCCCCTCGCGATGGCGGCCGGTCTGGCCATCGCCGTCGGCGCATGCGACGAGAAACTCGACAGCGGCGTGGCCTGCCCGGCGCTCTGCCCGAATCAACAGCTCGCCGTGCGGGACACGACGTATTTCCCGGTGCTCCTGGATTCGTCGGTCGCCGCGTTTCCCCTGCAGGGCAGCGAGACCGAGTTCTTCATTGCATCACTGGGCGACACGCTCGAAACGGTGGCGGTGGTGCGGTATGACTCGCTGCCCACGACCTTCCGCTACTCGCCGACCGCGGAGGACAGCCTGATCTATGCCGTCGACTCGGCGAACATCAGGATTCTTCTGGCGCGCGGCGACACGCTCGGCCCGCCAGTGACCCTGGAGGTGTACAGCGTCGATCTCGGCGGCCCCGACGACACTGATCCCGATCTCGCGGCGACGGCGTTCACGCCCGAACGGCTCATCGGTACCCGGACGGTGCCATCGGATTCCCTGCGCGATACGCTCGTCGTCATGATCGACAACAGCGTGGTGCTGTCAGCCATTCAGGCGCAGCAGCAGGATACCGCGGCGCGCGGGCTGCGCATTGGCCTCCGGGTGAACGCCGCTGGAGAGAACAAGGACTTCTTCAGGATGTTGACCGGCGAGAATCCCGGCGCGGGGGCGTCGCTCAGATTTCGTCCTCACGTCGATACGGAAGTGGCGAAGATGGAGGTCATTCCGCGCTCGGACGTCCCCGAGAACGTGTTCGAGCGCGCGACCATGCAGGATTATCTCATCGTGGTGCGGGAGCCGCCGCCGCCGCCGGCCGACGTGCTCCGGGTTGGAGGGATTCCGGGGCGTCGCATTTACGTGGAGCTCGACATTCCAGCCGCTTTGCTGGACAGCACCAATATCGTTCGCGCGACGCTCGAGCTGACGCAGCGGCCAAACCCGGCCGCCCCGCAGGCGACGGATACCGCGACGGTGCGCGAGTTTCAGATCATCGCGAGTCCCGTCGTCACCGACCTTCATCGACGCCTGCTGTTCACTCAGCGTTTCCGGCAATTGGACACGATAGCCGTGGCGGCCGCCGACTCGGGGCTCCGTGCTTTCGAGATCATCGACCTGGTGCGGTCGTGGCGCGGAACACGGCCGGAACGCACACCGCGCGTGATGGTGTTCGCCTTCCCGAACGACAAGGAGGGCAGCTCACCCCGGCTCGTCGACTTTTTCTCCAGCGAGGCGCCGGAAAGCGTTCGTCCGCGTCTGAGGATTTTCTATCTACCGCAGCCTGAGGGAGGGTTGCCATGAGGCGCGCGATCGCCGTCGTCGGCCTCCTTGCGACCGCAGCCGCGGTGCTTCCGGCGCAGGGAACGCTCAGCACGCAGGGGCTCGGCTATCCGGGCGGCCAGCTCAGCACGCGCGCGCGCACGATGGGCGGCGCGGCCGGTGAGGCAGATCCGTTGTCACCCCTGAATCCCGCCGCGCTCGGGATGCTCCTCACGCCGATTCTCGGATTTCAGGCGGAGCCGGAGCATCGCGAGGTGACGATCGGTACCCAGCGGGTCACGTCGTCGGTGTCACGTTTTCCGCTGTTCGTGGGCGCGCTGCCCCTGGGCACGCGCTGGCGCGTGGCGTTGTCCGCATCGACGCTCCTGGATCGCACCTTCCAGACGACCGTGCAGGATACGCAGGACGTCGGTGGTGACGAGGTGATTTCATCCGTCACCGAGCGCAGCGAAGGCTCCATCACGGACGTCAGGCTGGGCGTCGCGTATGCGCTGACGCGCTGGCTCAGCGTCGGCCTCGGTGGTCACGCGCTGACGGGAAGCGATGCCCTGTCGACAAGCCGGGTGTTCGAGGACACCGTCCGATTTGCCACGAGCTCACAGCGCACGTCCATCGGATTTGGTGGGAACGCGATCTCCGCCGGCGCGCTGGCCATGGTGTCCCGGGTCGGCGCAATCGGCGTGTCGTACCGGCTGGGCGGTTCCATGAACGCTTACGAAGGCGACGAGGTGGTGGGCTCCGGCCGCGCCCCCGACCATTTCGGTGTGTCGCTGCTGTATCTCGGCATTCGAGGCACGACCATCGGCGTGCGAGCGGCGCGCGACGAATGGTCGAAGCTGAAGGGCATGACGGGCGCGCTGAACATTCATGAGGACTGGGACATTGGCGTTGGCGCGGACGTCACGGGGCCGCGTTTCGCCGGAAGCGCGATCGACTTGCGGGCGGGAGCGCGCTGGCGCACACTCCCGTTTTCGGCGAGCGGCAATCCGGTCACGGAGCAGACATGGAGCGCCGGCTTCATGCTGCCGATGGGGCGACTGTTCGGGTCCACGCGCGCGGTCGAGCTCAACTTTGGCGCACTCCGCGCGACCCGGTCGTCGGCGGGTATTCCGGGACCCTCGGGTCCTGTCGCAGTTTCCGAGAAGTCCTGGATCATCAGTACCGGTTTCTCCGTACGGCCGTGAGACCCACGTGGAGAGCAACCAGCCGCCCAAACCTCCGCACGACGCTCCGCTGATCCTGGTCGCCGACGATGTGCCGGCGAACGTGGAGCTGCTGTTCGACCAGCTGCACGTGCTGGGCTTCCGGGCGATCGCCGCGGCCGACGGTCCGTCGGCGGTGGAGGCGTGCTTCGAGCATCGCCCCGATCTCTGCATCCTCGACGTGTCCATGCCGGCGGGCGATCTGGGATGCGACGATCGCAGCACCGGATTCGAGGTCTGTCGCCGGATCAAGCGCGATTCCCGCACGGAGCGCATCCCCGTCATCTTCGTCACCGCGCTGAACGACACGACCGACCGCGTGAAGGCCATCGAGGCCGGCGGCGACGATTTCCTCACGAAGCC
>JBOHTL010000233.1:0-5985 GCA_050733735.1 Gemmatimonadaceae bacterium | reverse complement strand
CCACAGCGCCGCGAGCGCGCCCACCGCGGTCGCGAAGAGCACGAGGACGCCGAGATCGCGGGCGCGACGTCCGAGCGCGAGCTCGTCGGCGCGCGCGGGGGCCGCGAGCACCATCAGAGGCATCGCGGGCACGTCCAGCTCCACGTTGCGATAGCCGAACAGCGTGGTGGCATCGCCGACGCGCTCGAGCCGGTGCGCGTTCACCTCCCCGTGGATGAGCAGCGCCTGCGCGATGTCCGCGCCAAGCAGGCGCCCCGTCGGGGCCAGCTGCTCGAGCAGCGGATCGCTCGCGGAAAGCAGCTCTCCCCCTTCGTACGCGAAGAGTGGAGACTCCAGCCGGCGGCTCTCACGCGCGAGCCAGTCCTCCGGGAGCCCCGATGGCTGCACCGATCGCAGCGTTTCGCGAACGAGCAGCTCGCGCGCCCGGGCGGCATCCGACGACAGCTGCTGGTACGACCACACGGCGAAGGCGATCGCGGGGATCATGAAGAACACGAAGAGCGCGAAGGAGAGACGCGTGCGGTAGCTCCCAGCCCAGCGTCGCCAGCGCACCGCAATCCAGCGCGCCGCCACGCCGTCCGCGAGCACGCTCATGAGCCAGAGCAGGCCGACAATCCCGACGTTGAGGAGCGCGATCAACGCACCACGCTGTACGAGCGGGAACAGCGGCCGGAGCTCGACCTCGGCATGCACCCGCGCGCTGCCGGTGCCCGTCGCCGCGACCCAGTCGCCGTGCAGCTCGTTGCCTTCGCGACGCCAGGTCGGACGCGTGCTTACCCCGGAGGCCGCAGCCTCCGGCGCAATCTGCACCACGTACGGCGGATCCGTTCGGGGCGGTTGCTCGATCCCCAGCAGCCGGGCGAAGGGATCCGCCGGAATCAGGAGTGATCGGGGCGCGACCACGATGGCAACGACGCTGCTCTCCGCGGGAACGGCGATCGCGTACCCGCGGGCGGGCACGCCAGGGACGTCCGCTCCGACTTCATCGCGCTGAGCCGCTGCACGCACCACGAGCGATCGCACCGAGTCGATCGGGACGCCGAATGCCGCCGTCGCAAGTGTGTCCGTCGGACCCTGCGGACCGCGCCAGACCGACAACCATGCCGGGAATCCTGCCGCGGCGAGCTCCGACGTCGCATACGCCTCGAGCAGGTCGCGGCGCGTGGGCACATCGGTCTCCTGCGCGAACCGGGCGGTGAGTCGCTCCACCAGTACCCGCGCGTAGGTGGTGTCTCCGCTGCCGAGGAGCGTCACGTCCTGCTCGGCGAGTCGAACCCGCGCGCGCGTCGTCGCCCCCCACACCAGCGTCGTGGCGCCGAGCGCCGCGACGGCTGCCGCCGCGCCGATGACTGCCGAGGTGCGTCTCGACACCGCGAGCGACGCGATCGCCGCGATCCAGATGAAGGTGTACCACCACGGCCAGCCCGCGGGCGCCTCCCAGACCACCGGCGCGATGACCGCGGCCATGACCGCCAGGAAAGGAGCGACAACCGGTGGCAGGCCGCGCGACCGACCGAGTGCCGCGCTGCCGGCGGCGGCGCCCGCGAGCATCACCGACACGGCGGCGAGAAAGAGTGGAACCTCCCAGATGAGCCAGAGCGCGGCGCTCACGCCATACGGCGGGATCTGAATTCCGCGCGACAGATCGCGCAGCAGAAAGGGACCGAGCCCCGCCACGAGGAGCACGATGCTGACGGCGACGCGGCGATCGGGAACGCGTGCCTGGCGTCGCAGGGCGGTGAGCAGCGTGAGCAGTACCATCGCGCTCGTGAACGCCAGCGCCGCCGCGTTCGCGGTCAGTGCGCCGCCGAGCGGCGTGAAGTACAACGCCGGATCGAAGAGCCGCGAGTAGTTCGAGTAGGAGCTCAGCGGCATGAAGGCCACGCAGGCCAGGCCGACGAGAACGAGAGCCGCGCGCCACCACAGCTGCCGACGGGGACGCCAGGCGGCGACGATGAACGACGCGAGCGCGACTGCCAGCAGGACGCCCGAGACCAGTCGGGCGCGTTCGAGCAGCCGCAGCCGCACTTCGCCCTGTGTGTGCAGCGTGACGCGCGCGGCGAGAATGGGCGCGTCTCCCAACCGGATCAGTCGCCATTCCGGCGGCGCACCCGCCGCTGCTGGAGACGCGAACTCGAACCCGGCAATCGACGCCGCGTCCGCCACCTCGGCGCCGAGCGAGCCGACCATGCGATCCCCGGGTGGCACCGCCTGAACCAGGACCATGGCGACCGCGCGGCGACTCCCCTCGCGCTCGGTGGCGTACAGCGCGACGTAGAACGGCGACGTGAGAATGCCGACTGGCCGAGTCGCGGAGTCGAGAGCGACGCGGGGACGACCGTTCCACGCGAACGCCGAGTCGCCGCTGAACAGGACGAGCGCTTCGCCCCGGTGATCGGCCAGCGACGCGCCGGCCAGGTGGCGGAACGCTTCCGCCCGCGTCGCGGGCGCCGCGAGGGCGTGCTGCGCCTGTCGTCGCAGACGCTCCGCCGCTCGCGCGACCTCATCCGCCATTCGGGAGAGCGCCGCTTCGCGGAGACGGTCGCTTTCCGCCGGCCAGTTCCGCTCGAGACGGGCGAGCTGGTGCTGCGTGCTTCCCCCCAGGACGACCACGAAGGCGAGCGCCGCGACGCAGGCAATGGCCCACCCGCGCTGTGCGCGTTCGAGGCCGGGGACGAGCGCACCCGCGATTGCCGTGGCGGTGGCTGCCAGGACCAGATACTCTACCGACGTCGCGCCCAGCCAGCGGCTCGCGGCGAGCAGCGCGAGGGAAGTCGCGACGATCCAAACCGCAGCCCTATGTCTCAGCCTCTATCGGCTCCCCGTCCGAACCGCATCAAGGAGATGCGTCCGGACGAAATTGCGGCAGTGCTCGCGGTGGATCAGCGGCTGATCATTCCGGTGGGCACGTGTGAGCAGCACGGCCCTCACATGCCCCTCGGCTGTGACACGATCATCGTGGAGCATCTGGCAGACGGGCTGTCGGCGGAATTCGGCGTGCTGCGCGCGCCGACGCTGGAATACGGCGTCAACGTCGTTACGGAGATCGGCTTCGCGGGCAATGGGTCGCTGCGACGCAAAACGCTGCATCGCGCGCTCAACGATCTCGTCGACACCTGGGAAGCGACGGGCATCCGGGAATTCATACTCCTCACCGCGCACGAACACGACCCGCACCTCGAAGCGCTGGCCACCCTCATCACCTCCGGCGCGCGGGTGCGCGTGGTCGACACCTTCGGGATGAATCTGAGCGATCTCCTGGAGGGACAGACGGAGCCGATGCACGGCGATGAGGTGGATACCTCGCTCATCCTCTATCTCGCGCCGGAGCTGGTCCGCATGGATCTCGCGCAGGATTATATGATGTCTCGGGATGAGCTGCGACGTTACCGCCGCGGGTGGCTCAGAATTCCGAAGGTCAGCCCGGGTTCGATCGGCCGGCCCACTCTTGCGTCCGCCGAAAAGGGACGGATGCTCTATGAGCGCATCTATCAGCGCATCCGCGAGCGTGTCTTCCTGACCACCGTCGCCGCCGAGGCCTGATTTCGAACGCCGGTCACACAGAAGGGTACTGTATACCGAGATGACTTCGCTCCCCCTTGCCGTCCGCGCTGCGGTCGTCTGCTCGATGCTCAGCCTCCTGAGCACCGTCGCGCGCGCGCAAGGAGGGGGAAGCGCCGTCATCGACGAAGGAACGTTCACGATCACGCGCTCCGGCGCCCCCGTGGGACGGGAATCCTTCCGGATCATTCGCGCGCCCGCGCCTGGTGGCCAGGTATATCAGGCGACGGGCACCAGCGTCATCGCCGACGTTAAGGCGACCATGCGACTCGGCACCGATTCCATCGGCAGTCCCGTCGCGTACGAGTCGGAGGTCAGCGAAGCGTCACAGCTGGTCCAGCGTCTTCGCGGCCGGGGCCGCCCGAATCGGTTCGGTCTCTTCGTCCAGACGCGCACGGGTGAGTCCGCCCGCGAGTTCGTGGTCTCCAACCGCGTTTTGCTTCTGGATGAGAGCGTCTATCATCATTTCTTTTTTGTCGGGCTCGCTGCCCATCAGGGTGAGTTGATCGTCATCTCGCCGAGGTCTGCTCAACAGGAGCGGATGCGGCTGCAGAGCCGCGGCGTGGAAGGCGTGGAGATCGCGGGTCGCACCATTTCGGGCCGTCGTGTGTCTCTCGTAAATGGCGACGGACCTCGCGAAGTTTGGTTGGACGAGCAAGGGCGTCTTTTGAAGGTTGCGATCCCGGATCAGGGCATCGTGGCGCTGAGAGACGATCCGCCCAAGTGAGGGGTGCGAGGTGATGGGTACGTGGTGATGGGTGAACACCCAGCACCCCGCACCTCGCACCCGTCCTCTTGAAACAGTCCGCCCGTCCCGCGCGTAATCCAGTCAGACCCTCCCGTACAAGGACTTGACCGACATGCGATTTGCCCTGCCTCTGGCAGCGCTGGCCCTTTTTGCTCAGGCCGGCCAGACACAGGTGCCGAGCACCTTGACGCTCGACGAAGCCATCCAGCTTGCCCGCCGGAACAATCCGGCGTTCCTGCAGACCGTCAACGCGCGCCGTTCGGCGGACGCGCAGGTGCGTTCGGCGTATGCCAGCCTACTGCCTTCGGTCGACGCGAGCCTGAGCGGGCGATATCAGCAGAGCGGACAGCAGTTCTTCAACGGCATTCCGCTGCAGAACAACTCGGACATCCTGCAATCGTCCTACGGCATCGGCGTCGATTATACGATCAACAGTGACATGATCTTCGCGCCAAAGCTCGCGAGCGCGTCGCGCGATGCCGCCGAAGCCGATGTCACAGGGACCGCGGAGGTCCTCCGATCGAATGTGACCCAGCAGTACCTGGGTGTGCTGCAGGCGCGTGCGAGGGCCAGTGTGCAGGATACCCTCGTCGCCACGGCCAAGGCACAGCTCGAGCTCGCGCGCGCGCGCCAGGCTGTCGGATCTGGAACGATCCTGGATGTCCGGACGGCAGAGGTGGCAGTCGGACAGGCGGAAATCAATTCCCTCCGGGAGCACAACACGGCGCGGGTGACCCTGCTACGCCTGTTTCAGGCCCTTGGCGTTCCCCATCCGGACAGCGTGGACCTCACGACACGTTTTGCCGTGACGCCAGTGACCTTCGATCTCGACAGCCTCAAGCAAGTGGCGAGGCAAACCAATCCAGCTCTCGAGGCGTTGCGGTCGCGGGAGCGGGCCGCGAGCGTGACCGTCCGGGCGCGCCAGGGCCGATACCTGCCTTCGCTGACGCTCTCGACCGGTTGGGGAGGCAACGCCAGCCAGTTCACGAACTCACAGTTCGTCGTGGACCGGGCCGAGCAGAACCGAGCCAGCGATCTCGCGAGTTGCATGACCATGGACTCGATCCGTACCGGCGCGGGACTGTCCGGGTTCAACTGTTCCGCTGAATATCCACCGCTGAGCTCGGCGGAAGCGGCCGCGATCCGATCCAGCAACCGCTTGAGCTTCGACCGGGCGCCGCTCTCGTTCAGCGCCTTCCTGTCGATCCCGATCTTCAACAACCTTCAGCGGGAGCAGCAGCTGCAGGATGCGCAGTATCAGCGCGACAACGCGCGCTTCAACGTTCGCGCCCGTGAGTTGCAGGCTGAAGCGGACGTCGTCGAGGCGTACCTGAACCTTCAGACCGCGCTCCGCACGACGGAGCTGCAGGACATCAACGCCCAGCGCGCGCGTGAGCAGCTCGCATTCGCGGAAGAGCGGTATCGCGTCGGTGCGGCGACATTCCTGGATGTCACCACCGCCCGCAGCACCTTCGAGCAGGCTCAGATCGACCGCGTCAACGCCATCTATGATTACCACCGGATGTTCGCCGCGCTGGAAAGCGCGGTCGGTCGTCCCCTCCGCTAAAGGAAGAGCTCTTCGATGACCAAAAAAACCAAGCTGTCCATTGCCGGCGTTTCGGCACTCGTCATCGTGCTCGTCGGCAGCCTTGCTGCCTTCAAGCGCGGAACGAAGG
>JBOHTL010000232.1:0-5612 GCA_050733735.1 Gemmatimonadaceae bacterium | reverse complement strand
CCTATCGTCCTCGCTAGCCTGGCCAATTCAGGCATGAAGAGCGCATGCCTGAATTGCCATGGCCTGACGCTCCGGGCGATAGGTGTCCGTCGCTCGCTGTTCGTGATTGATTCCGATACGTCCTGCGGCCAATTGTTGCGCTGCGCGTGTCGCGTCTCGATAGCGTAGGCACGTGCTGCGCGACGATCCGATCCCTGCGCTCAAGGCCGCGCTGGCCGCGGAGCTTGTCCGCGCCATCGATGGATGGACGCCGGGGCAGCTGATTTATCGGATGAAAATCGATCAGCCCCGCGTATCCGATCTGCGCCGCGGCCGGCTGGAACGGATCTCGACTGAGCGGCTGATCCGCTGGCTGCACGGCATGGGTTGCGAGGTCGAAATCCGCGTCCTGCATGGCTGACGCGCCGACTGGGAGCAGCGATCGACGGGCCTCTGTCGCCCGCAGCGTCAGGCCATGGCAATGCTGGCATGTGGGTTCCATGCCAGCATTGGCCAGGCTAGCGAGGACGATAGAGGTCCTCGTGAGCGGCTAGTTCCGTCAGTCTGCGCGCGGAATGCTCGTAGGCCGCTCTTCCATCGGCCGATCGATCGGTCCGACTCCATACCCCTGCACCGGCTCACGCGCCGCTCGGAGCGGAGCCGTTCGACGCGCGCCGCTGCCCTGTTGAGGCGCGAGCATCGTCCGCACGTCTCCCACAACGTGATCCACCTGCTGCTGCAGCGCAGTCGTCGCCGCGGTCACGAGCTGCGCGACGATGTCGTCCAGCGCGCTGCCCAGCTTCGAGCGCGCGCCCTGGGTCGCCGCCGACGTCGCCGCCGCGGCCTTCACGTCGGCGCGTGATCCAGACAGCATCACCCCGGCGCCAACCGCGATCGCCAGTGCCGGCCACGGATGGTCACGCACCAGCTGCTTGACGTTGAGCTTCTGTTCCAGCTCCTCGATCGTGCCGGACATCCGCTCGCGCGTCACTTCGATGTCGCGCCGGACGTCAGCCGTTGTTTCAGCCATTCCTTGTCCTCCTTCAAAGTCTCGATCGTCTGCTCGGGCGCGAGCTTCGACGGATGCAATTGCGACGCTCCCCTGCGCGCGAGCCAGGCAGCCAGCGCGCCGGTGATCACCAGGATGAAGAGCGCCGCCAGCCAGTAGCGATCGTTCGGCAGCCACTGGTCGCCGACGAGCAGCACGACACCGGTCGCCAGCGCGAGCGTACCCAGAAGCACGAGCACCGCGCCGAGCGCGACCTGCGCCGTTCCACGTGCGACGCGCGTCCCGAGCTCGCCCGCTTCCATGCGGGCGATGCGCAGCTCACCGCGCAGCAGCTCGGCGCTCGCCACTGCGAGATCCCGGAACAGCGCGGCGAAGCTGCGCGTTTCTCGCGGCGCGTCCACGACGCCCATGGCGGTACTAGTGATCCTTCCGGAACGCGCGGCCCAGCAGGTATCCCACGCCCGCGGCGATCAGCAGCGTGCGGGCAGGATGCTCCTTTACCTGGCGCTCGATTCCCTGCTTCAGGCCGTCGATGTCCGCCTCGCGCAGCCAGTTCGCCGCGGCATCCATCCCACCGGCCACGCGCTCGGTCACCTGCGCGCCGCCGGCAGCGTCGGTCTCGACAGAGACGGTGCCGCCGCCGGTCACGCCAGCGAATGTGGCAGCCGACGTGTCGGCACTGGCGGCATCACCGCTACCTCGCGCGCCGCGTTCACGCAGCTTCTCGGCGCCCGATGACAGCGCGTCGGCCAGCTTCTCACGCACTCCGGCGCGGTTCGTAGCCTGGTCTGCGACGCCAACGCTGCCGCTGAAGTCGAAGCTGTCTATCGGTCGCGAGCCACTTCCCGAAAACTCGTTCGCCTCCGGCATGCCTCCACGATCGGCGGCATTGGCGGGTCCGTCGTTTCGCTCCATGTGAACCATTCCTTCTGATGTCACATGGCAGCCGATGCAGCTTTTGCGCCTAGCTCGGCCGCCAGCTGTCGCGGCGCGCGACTGTCTCCCGGTACGCGCGCAACCCCATGGCGAACAGGATGATGGCCAGGGCCATCCCCACGATGTTCACCGACGCGAGCGCGAGCCCGAGGGCGTCGTCGCGTCCGAAGACGTAGTCGGTTACCGCCCCAACGGCCCATGGGCCGAGCGCGAAGGGGACCAGGTTGAGGACGAAATAGAAGACGGCTGCTCCCTGCGCCCGCATCGACGCCGGGACGCTCTCGGCGACCGCCGTGCCCGCGGCACCCCATGGGAATGCGGCGAAGAGGTTCACGACCGCCAGCCAGGCGATGACCGCTTCTATGGAATCGACCAAAGCGTATGCCGTAGCGGACACGAGCATTCCGGCCGCTCCAATCATCGCGACGCGCAGAGGGGCATCCATATGCCCGCGGCGCGCGAGGCGGTCGGCCAGACGCCCCCCTGCGAGCACGCCGATGGTGCCGATGGACATCGTCAGCACCCCCTGCACCATCCCCGCGCGCGATACCGGCCAGCCGTGAATCTCGGTGAGGAACGTCGCCAGCCAGATGGCGATGCCGTAATTGACCGCCGACGAGAACGTGTAGCCGGAGATCACGAAGCCGAAGGCGCGCGCGTTTTCCTTCATGTACCGGAACACGGCCGACAACGGCAGCGTGCCATTGACTGTCGCCTTTCGCTCCGGCTCCTTCACCGTGAACATCAGCAGCGCGATGAGCAGCCCGGGCAGTCCCACGATGAGAAACGCGGTCTGCCACGGTCTGATGGTGCCGAGTACGGGCAGCGTCCAGAGCGTCTGGTCCGAGACCAGACCGACGACCCAGCCGCCGATGAAATAGGCGAGCCCGGATCCGAGAAAAACTCCCATCGCGTACACGCTCATCGCCGTCGACAGGCGTTCGCGCGGGAAGAGATCTGCGATGAGCGAAGTCGCCGGCGCCTGCAGGCTCGCTTCGCCGACACCGACGCCGACGCGCGCCCAGAGCAGCCGCCAGAAACTACCCGCGAGCGCGCAGACCGCGGTCATGACGCTCCAGAGCGCGACCCCGATCGCGATGATGTTGCGGCGGCTCGAGCGGTCGGCGACGCGCGCGATGGGCAGCCCGGCGATCGCGTAAAAAACGGAAAACGGCAGCCCGATGAGAATCCCGGTCTCGGTCAGTGACAGTCCGAGATCGCGGCGGATCGCGGGAGCCAGCAGCGCGAGAATCAGCCGGTCGATGAACCCGGACAGATTCGCGAGCATGAGCAGGCCCACGAAATACCAGGCGCGGCCTACGTCGTTGGCGGGCATCGATGCCTGGCTCTCGCATGCGCCAGGGAAAGGGGAAAAGCGAAAAGAGTGGGACCGGGGATTAGGGGACCCGGGAAATGGTATACCACTTCCCAGGTCGCCCGGTCCCCCGTCCCGCTCATTTCCCTTTTCCCCTTTCCCCGAGCTCTGACCCGCGCTGCCCGCGACCTCGCTCACCCCAGCAAGCTACATGCGCCGGCCCACTGTCAAACGGTCAAACCGTCAAACCGTCGTGTCACCAGCGACGCGTCAGACGCATGCTCATGAGCGTTTCCGTGAACGGCTGCGCGACACCCTGCAGACGGGAATGTCGCACGCTCAACGATACGCTCTCGCTCGCGGTGAGCCGGATTCCGCTCGTCGCGTTGGCACGCCACTGCGATCCGCTTTCCACCTGCATGTACGTGGCGAGGCCGCTGGCCGACCAGCGCGATTTTGGCGCGCGACGCGATAACCCGAGCCCCACGGAGCTGAACGACTCGTCGCGGCCGCCGCCCCGAAACCGGTCCCACCCCGGCCGAAGCGAGACCGTGTAGGCGCGCGCTACCGTGGTGCTCCAGTCCGCAACGACATTCGTCGCCGCGGCGTCCAGGGCGTCGCCGAGCCTCGGGCTCGAGTCATCGACGTCCTGAGCGCTGACGGACACCGTGAACGTGTGGGGCAGCCCAGCCATGGTGAAACGCGCCTGTTCGACGAGCGCGATCGAGCGCGTCACGTTCCGAAGCCTGAACGAATCGATGATTCCCGGATCGGGAGCGTCAGGAGCCAGCGGAAGCGGATCGAGCGTGAGCCCATTGAGCAGCACGCTGACGCTCGACACCAGCCAGCTGCCGTTCAGCATCATCACGTTGAACGTGCCTGTGCGCCGGGTTGTAGTGCCACGCTTGTCGCCAGCGAGGTTGTCGCTGCGATTTCCCAGTGACGCCGATCCGGAGAGGCGCCCGCCAAGCATCCGGTAGGTGCCGAGGAGACGCACCTCCCGTTTGTCATTCGGGAGATATGGATTTCCGAGTGTCGTGAATCCCGGACCGATCTCCTCGAACTGAACGCCGATCGATCCGGATGAGAGGGACACACGCGCTTCGGCGCTGTACGCAACGTCCCAGCGACTGGAGAGCCGGGGCGTGAAGATGCCCTCGGTGACGCCGGGCTGAGACATCGAATCGAGCTCGCTCGCGCGAATGTCCCGGCTGAATACGCTACCACCGACCTCTCCCTTCACGCGCACCGGTCCCAGCGACAGGCCAGCGCTGATGGTGCCGACGGCGTTCTCCTGCGGGGCTACGGAAAGGCTGTCCGTCCCCGAGCTGTCGTCGACCGCGCGCATGGCGCTCAATTCGATGAATGTGCGGGATGGATCTCCGACTCCGACAAGCCCGGCGTACATCACGCGCTTCGGAGCTGCGTCGAATACGCTGACGTCCGTAGCGTCCTGCGCGATCCCGCCGGCGGCGGCTACGCGAAAGCGACCGGGCGTCAGCTCCACTCCGCCGCCACGCACACGCACGGCGCTCGCCGTGAAGCGCGAAACCATCGGCGTATAGTCGCCCGCGTGCAGCTGTCCCCACGACCAGCGCGGGTTGAGGTAGTACCGGTTCATCGTTTGCGCGGCGAACTGGTCCTCCGTGCTCCACATCAGGTTCGACCCGATCTCGAGTCCCATCCAGGAAATCGTGGGGCTCGCGAAAAACCGGACGCTTTGCGCGGGCCGGCGCGCCACACGCTGACTGATGTCGTACGCCTCGGCGTACACGCCGCTTTCAGCGCTCAATGCAGGGATCACCTGCTGCGCGCCGAGATGGATTGGAGTCGCAAGCGCCAGCGCCAGCGCGACGAGCTTTTTCATGAGCCGCTCCCTCCCCCCGCCCCGGGGATGCTGACGCGTCGAGCGCGACTGTCTGCTTCGTTGCCGAAGGCGTCTCGCGCCCGCACGACGTACTCGTATTCCACTCCCACGCGTACGGCGCGATCGACAAACCGTGATGCGCCGGCCTCGGCGGCACCGACGAGGCGCAGCGTCCGGCTGTCGCTGTTGGTCTCGCGTCGCAACACCAACATCTCCTGCGCGCCTCGCTGCATTGACCACGTCACCACAACTGCGCGTTGGCCCTGCTCGAACACGACGCTGCGAAGGTCTGGTCGATCGATCTCTCGCGGTTTTGCCGGCGATGCCTCGACGACCGGCGCGGGCGCGGACATGTTGCGCGCGTCGTCCATGGCGGCGAGCGTGATCTCATACGACTGCCCCGGTGTCAGGCCTCCGATGGTATCACTCAGCTGCGCCGCTGGGACGCCCTGCGGCAGTGCGCGCCAGGCACTTTCGCCCTTCGGGCGGACACGCAGTCGATACTC
>JBOHTL010000231.1:0-6091 GCA_050733735.1 Gemmatimonadaceae bacterium | reverse complement strand
CGGTTGTTCGGATAGCAGGCGCGCAGCCCTCGCGCGCCGTTCCGTCGTCTCGAGCAGGTACCCCATGAAGATCTATACGCGCACCGGCGACACTGGTCAGACCGGCCTGTTCGGCGGTGGCCGCGTGCCGAAGACGCATCCGCGCGTCGAAGCCTACGGCGACGTCGACGAGCTGAATGCCGCGCTCGGACTGGCGCGGGCCATCGACGTGATGCCGCGCGTCGATGAGATCCTCGTGTCCCTGCAACGCGATCTGTTCGCGATCGGCGCCCTGCTCGCGACGCCGGATCGCGAGAAAATGAAGCGACAGCTGGAGAAGGCGAGCATCGACGAGCGTCGCATCAGGGAGCTGGAGCAGGCCATCGACGATGGCGACGCGGAGCTGGAGCCGCTCAAGTCGTTCATCGTGCCGGGCGGAACACCCAAGGCCGCCGCGCTCCATGTCGCTCGCACGGTGTGCCGTCGCGCGGAGCGGCGGGTGATTGCGCTCGACCAGGAAGAGATCCCGGCCATCGTGATCGTGTATCTGAACCGGCTGTCGGACCTGCTGTTCACCCTGGCGCGGGTCGCGAATCGCCGGGCCGGCGCCGGTGAAGTGACGTGGTAGTGGCGAGCGAGCTTCTGCCCTATCCAGTCACGATCGCGACAGGCGCTCTCGATCGGCTGGACGACATCATCCGCGACGTCGCCCCGCGTCATCGCGTGCTGGCCGTCACCGATATCACCGTTGCGCGACTGTACGCTGATCGCGTGACGACGGCGATGAAGCATCTCGATTTCAGGGGCGTCGTGTCCTACGACATCCGCGAGGCGACGAAGACGCGAGAGACCTGGAGCGCGATCACCGATCAGCTCCTGGCCAAGGGCCTGGGACGCGATACCACGCTGGTGGCGCTCGGAGGCGGCGTCGTCGGCGACGTCGTGGGATTCGTGGCGGCGACGTACATGCGCGGTGTGCCTTTCGTGCAGGTGCCCACGACGTTGCTGGCGATGGTCGATGCGAGCGTCGGCGGCAAGACGGGCGTCGACACCTCGCACGGCAAGAACCTCGTCGGCGCGTTTCATCAACCGTCCGCGGTGGTCATCGATCCGTCGCTGCTCGAGACCCTTCCAGGAGTGCACTACCGGGGGGGGTTCGCGGAGATCATCAAGCACGGCGTCATCGCCGACGCCGCATACTTCGCATCAGTGCGCGCGTTTCTCGGGCGACAGGGAAAGGACGGTGCACAGCGGCTGTTCGAGCTCGCGCCGATCATCGAGCGCAGCGTGCAGATCAAGGCGAGCGTGGTCGCACGCGACGAGCGCGAGAGCGGACTGCGCAAAGTGCTCAACTTCGGCCACACGATCGCGCATGCCATCGAGGCCGCGACGAACTATCGGGTGCTGCACGGCGAAGCGGTGGCGATGGGAATGGTCGCCGAATCGCGCATTGCTGAGCGCATCGGCGTCGCGGATCGCGACATCGCGGACGAGATCGCGATCGTCTGCGAGGCTGCCGGGCTGCCGACCACGCCCCCTGCCCTGAAGATCGAGTCGCTGCTCGAGTTCACGCGCGCGGACAAGAAGGCCCGTGGCGGACGCGTGGAGTACGCGCTTCCGCGACGCATTGGCGAGATGGCTGGCGACGACAACGGGTGGGGCGTTCCGGTGGACGACCGCATCGTGCGCGAGGTGCTGACGTCATGACGCGATACGGCCTCGTGGTGCTGCTCTCGGCGGCGGCCAGCTGCGGAGATGCGGGCACGATCCTTCTGCCGCCCGTCGTGGTCCAGAGCCCGATCCTGCTGCCGGGTGCCGTGGTGCAGGGCGCGTCCAGCCGCTGGCATCTCGCGAACTATTCGCCGCCACGGTACGGCGAGCCGGTGCCCGTCGAAATGACGTCCTACTGTCTCACGCGCACGACGACCAGGCGGGGGCGCTACGTACGCGCCGGAATCGTCGCCGCGGATCCGCGGTTGTTCCCGCTGTCGCGATACGTCGAGCTGTACGACGGCCGCCGCTACATGGGCCGCTTCCTCATCGACGACACAGGACGCCTGATCAAAGGAAACATCATCGACGTGTGGATGCCGACGTGCCGAGAGGCAAGGATCTTCGGGCGACGAAAGGGGATTGCGGTCCTTGTTCCCAGAGAACCGGCGGTGAGCCTGGCGGGGTCGCCGAGGCCATGATTTCCAGGTAAAGGGGAAAGGGAAAGGAGCGGGCTTCGGGAATTGGGAACCGGGAAATGGTCTGCCATGTCCCGAAGCCCAGATCCCCTTTCCCACCCATTTCCCCTTTACCATTTACCTGGGATCGCCAGCGGTGGCGCATCCCTTGCCGACGTCCCTCCTCGTCATGTCTTCGTTCACCACGTACATCGTCGGATTCGTCATACTCGTCCTCGGGCTCGCAATGGCCGCCTATCTGCTCGACGTTCCGGCCTTGTGGATCGCCGTTGGCGTAATTGTCGCGCTCGGCATCGGCGTCATTACGGCCACCAGCCGGACGAAGATGAAGGATCCGCCCGGTCCGGCCGCAGGTCCTTAGAGTAACCTGCAACGCCCTGTCAGATCAGCAGATAGGCCCTCAAGCACCGCTTAAAGGGGCCAATATGGCGTGTCTTCGGCGTTGACGGTCTCAGGACCCCTCGTTATCCTGCCTCCCCCCCGGTCGGCGCAGGCCGGGAGTAAGTAGCTCCCTTCCAAATCCGCCTTACCCCAGCGAGCGCCTGCTCGCTTCTGCTCGACCGAGAGGTCAGAGGCGTTGTATGGAGCAAGTGACCGCCACCCGGTCCCATCGAGGGTACTTCCGCTCATCGCCCTCGTCCGCGTTCGATCAATACCTGCAGGACATTCAGAAGCTGCCGCTGATAGACGATCCCGCCGAAGAACGACGATTGGCGAGACGAGCGCAGAAGGGCGACGAGAAGGCAGCGGAACGACTGGTCACGGCGAATCTGCGGTTCGTCATCTCCTATGTGAAGAAGTATCAGGGGCACGGACTCGATCTCTCCGAGCTTGTGGCCATCGGGAACGAAGGATTGCTCAAGGCGGTCCGGAAGTTCGATCCCGATCAAGGCGTCAAGTTCATCTCGTACGCCGTGTGGTGGGTGCGCCAGGCGGTGCTCAAGGCGCTCGCGGAGCAGACGCGCTCGGTGAGAATTCCGCTGAACCAGAATTCGCAGTTGATCCGCCTTGCTCGCGCGGAAACGATTCTTGCTCAGGTTCTGAAGCGCGATCCCACCGAGAACGAAGTCAGCCGCCTGCTGGAGGAACCGCTGGAGCAGGTTCGCCAGGCGAAGCAGATGTCAGCGACCGAAGTGTCGCTCGATGCACCGATCGACCGGTCGGATCGCGAAGCCAGCACGCTCGGCGAGCGTTTCTCCGGCGGCGACGGACAGGAGATCGAGGAGCGGACGGACTACAAGCTGATGCGCGAGTTCATCGAGCGCGTCTTCCGGAAGTATCTGACGCCGCGCGAACGCAAGATCCTCTACCTGTACTACGGTCTCGAGGAAGGCTCCGAGGCGATGACCCTCGAGCGCATCGGCGCCTTGATGGGCGTGACGCGCGAGCGCATTCGCCAGATACGGGAGCGGGCGTTCGAGAAGCTGCGCGAGAGCCCGGACGGTCGGGCGCTCTGCGGGTTCTGGTCCACCTAGAAACCCGTTCTCGGCCCGCCGCCGTGAAGTAGACATACGGCGGCGGTGAGCAAGAAAGTTTCCTCAGCACGAATGCTGCTTTAGCCCGCCAACGTGATCCCGGCATTCGTGAATCCCGGCGCGGGCAACGCCGCTGCCATCGACGACACGCTGCGTCGTGCCGGCGCATTCGAGGTCATCAAGGTCGCCCCGGACCGAATGACGCAGGCTGCGCGGGATGCCATCGATCGCGGCGCGACACGGCTGCTCGCCGTCGGCGGTGACGGCAGCGTATCAACGGTTGCCGCCGCGGTTGCACGGACCGATGTCGAGCTGGCCATCCTTCCGGCGGGCACCTTCAATCACTTCGCGCGTGACTACGGCATTCCGACGGATTATCGAGCGGCGTGCGACGTGGCGCGCTCGGGACGCGTGATTCGGGCGGACGTGGCGTGGGTGAACGAACGGCTCCTTCTCAACACGAGCTCCGTGGGCGTGTACGCGAACTACGTCCGCGTACGCGAGCGTTGGGAACCGCGACTGGGCTACTGGCTCGCCTCGGCGTGGGCCATGGCGCGCAGCTTCGCGCGCGTGCAGCCATTTCGGATCTCGTTCGAGACGGAACATGTGGAGCGTGGATACGTCACGCCGCTCGTCTTCATCGGCCTCGGCGAGCGCGAGCTCAAACTTCCCACGCTCGGCAATCGCGTGGACCATGGCAGGTCTGGGCTGCACGTGCTCATCGTTCGCGGGCGCACCCGCGCCCGGTTGGTGGCGCTTGCCTTTGCCGCAGCAGCGCGCGGAACTCGCGCAATCAGCCGAACGCCGCATCTCGACGGATTCCTCGTCGACCACTGCATCATCGAGCAGAGGCATTCGACGGTTGCCGTGGATGGAGAGATCGTGAGGCTCGAGTCGCCCCTTCGATATCACATCGGACGAGGTGCGCTCAAGCTCGTGGTGCCGTAGTCGAGGGCGAGCGATGCGCCCGCGCGCTATCTATATAGGGAGATGCGCGATGTTCCTTCCATTCCAGCGGGCCTCGCGGAGTCGCTCGCGACCATCGTAGGACCACGGCGTGTCCTCGTGCGCCACGGCGAGCTGCTCGCCTATGGCTCGGACGGGCTGCCGGGATACACCAAGCTGCCCTCTCTCGCCGTTTTTCCCGGCACTCGCGAGGAAACGGTCGCCGTCGTGCGTGAGCTCGCAAATCATGAGGTGCCCTTCGTGCCGCGCGGCGCGGGCACCGGACTCTCGGGGGGCGCGCTCGCCGACGGCACCGTTCTTCTCGGATTGAACCGGCTTCGCGGCATTCTGTCCGTCGATCCCGTGAGCCAGATCGCGGTCGTGGAGCCCGGCGTCGTCAACACCGTGCTCACGCGTGAAGTGTCGACGTACGGCCTGCACTACGCCCCCGACCCGTCGAGTCAGGCGGTGTGCACGATCGGCGGCAACGTCGCCGAGAACGCTGGCGGGCCGCACTGCCTGAAGTATGGCGTGACCCTCAACCACGTCGTCGCCATAACCGCCGTGCTGCCCGATGGCGAGGTGTACACCTTCGGGAACGCCGCGGGAGAGCAGGTCGGCTATGACCTCGCGGGTGCGTTTGTCGGTTCGGAGGGCTGTTTCGGCGTCGCGCTCGACATCACAGTCCGTTTGCAGCGAAATCCTCAGGGTGTGCGCACGCTGCTCGCGGATTTCATGTCCATCGACGGGGCCGCGCGCGCCGTATCGGCGATCATCGCCAGAGGAATACTCCCGGCCGCGCTCGAGATGATGGACGCCGCCACCATTCGCGCCGTGGAAGCTTCCATCTATGCCGCCGGCTATCCGGTGGACGCCGCCGCCGTCCTCCTCATCGAGCTCGATGGCTTCGACGCAGGGCTCGACGAGGACGTGGCGACCGTCGTGCCACTGTGCACGGCCGCCGGCGCTCGCGCGGTGCGCGTCGCAAAGGACGAGGCCGAGCGCGTGAAGCTGTGGCAGGGACGCAAGAAGGCGTTCGGCGCGATGGGAAGGATCTCACCGCATCTCGTGGTGCAGGACGCGGTCGTTCCGCGAACGAAGCTGCCAGTCGTGCTCGAACGGATTCAGGCGATCTCCGAGCGCCACCGGGTGAACGTGTGCAACGTCTTCCACGCCGGAGACGGCAATCTCCACCCGAACATCGGCTACGACGCGCACGATCCGGACGAGTCCGCGCGCGTGCACAGCGCCATGCGCGAGATCATGGACCTGTGCATCGCGGAAGGAGGCAGCATCACTGGCGAGCACGGCGTCGGCATGGACAAGCTGCCATACATGGACCGGCTGTTCACCCCGGAGACACTGCGGGCGATGTGCGACCTGCGCTCGGTGTTCGACCCGCATCGTCGATCCAATCCCGGCAAGGTCGTCCCGATCCACAGCTGTCGCGAGTGGACCGCCGCGCCGGCGGCGCGTCGGCAGGGCGGCGCCACGGCGTAGATG
>JBOHTL010000230.1:0-1838 GCA_050733735.1 Gemmatimonadaceae bacterium | reverse complement strand
GCGGTGTTCGGTCGTCTGCCGGCACGAAGTTGGACAGGAAGATGCGCTCCTGTGATGTTAGAGAACCTATACCATGCGCGGTGATCTTGTCGAGAATCCGGTTGACCTCCTCGCGGTTCACCTCGTGCACTTTCTGCCGGTCGATCGCCTGCCACTTGAGCACGCGCTCGACGGTCTCGCGCGGGGTCGCTTCGACCCGGCGCTTGAACTCCCCGCGCTTGCGATCCAGCCACTTGAGGTACAACCAGGCGCCGACGTAACCGCCGAGGTGCGCGAAGTGCGCGACGCCGCGCTGGAAGCCGCCGAGGCCGAACCAGAAGGCCGCGACCGTGGTCAGGATGACGAGCATGCGCGCCGTCACCGGAATGATTCCCCAGATGTGAATCATCGCGTTCGGCCAGTAATGCGCAAACGCGAGCATGACCCCGAACACCGCCGCCGAGGCGCCGAGGATTGGATTCGATGGACTGAAGACGAACGACAGCGCCGCGCCGCTGACGCCGCTGATCACGTACAGCATGGTGAATCTGCGAGATCCCATTCGTTCTTCCACGCGCGGACCAAACCAGAACAGCGACAGCATGTTGAAGAGCAGGTGCATCAGACCACCATGGAGAAACATGTACGTCAGGACCGTCCATGGCCGGAAAAGCACCTCGCGCGGTACGAACACGAGCAGGTAGGTGACCGTCGGTTGCATGCTCTGCAGGAAGAACATGCCGACGTTGGCAATGAGGAGAGCGCGAACGACTGGAGTCACGGGTGTCCAAAGGGGAAAAAGAGCATGGCCAGGGGACAAGATAACCGCAAAATGCTGGCGACCCCCGGTCCCGGCCCTATCTTGGTGGCGCCATGTCCCATACGACCGCGGATCCTCTCTTCATCGCGTTTCAGCAGGCGCTCACCGGGCGGTATTCCCTGGATCGGGAGCTCGGGCGTGGTGGCATGGGGATCGTCTATCTCGCGCGCGAGGTGCATCTCGACCGTCTGGTGGCGATCAAGCTGCTGCCGCCTGAACGAGGTGGGCAACCGGACGTGCGCGAGCGCTTTTTGCGCGAGGCACGACTCGCCGCCAAGCTGTCCCATCCCAACATCATCCCGATTCACGCCGTCGAGGCGGCGAGTGGCTTCGTCTACTACGTCATGGCCTTCGTGGACGGCGAGACGCTGTCGAACCGCGTCCGCACGCGCGGACCGTTGCCCGCCTCTGAAGGCGCGCGTGTGCTGCGCGAGGTGGCGTGGGCGCTGGCGTACTCGCATGGACAGGGACTGGTGCATCGCGATGTGAAGCCCGAGAACATTCTCATCGAGGCCGCGACGCATCGTGTGCTCGTCGCCGACTTCGGCATTGCCGCCGCGGTGGGAGACGTGATCGACGGCATCTCGGGGACGCCGGAGTTCATGAGTCCGGAGCAGGCGCTTGGAAAGCCGCTCGACGCGCGCAGCGATCTGTACTCCCTCGGCGCGACCGCATTTTTCGCGTTCTCCGGAAGGTTCCCCTTCGAGGGAACGAGCGCGACGGAAGTGCTGGCCAAGCAGGTCACGGAAACGCCGCCACAGCTCGCCTCCCTCGGCCTCACGGTGCCGCGCAAGCTGGCGCTGCTGGTCGATCGTTGCCTCGCCAAGGATCCCGCGCAGCGCCCGGGCAATGCGCAAACGCTCGCGGAGCAGATCGGGGTGGCGCTCGAACAGCGCCGCGAGCTGCCGGCCGCCCTGCGCGCGTTCGTCAAACGCTACGGCCGTCTGAATGGTGGCGGGACAATGCTTGTCTGCTTCGGCCTGTTGCCGGCGTCTATCGCCGTTTCACAGTACTTCGGCGTCGCGGGAGGATTCACGGC
>JBOHTL010000229.1:0-9064 GCA_050733735.1 Gemmatimonadaceae bacterium | reverse complement strand
GCGCACGATGAGTCCCGGCATGGGGGCATTGAGGTGCGCCGCACTCGCTGCTTTCTGGCCGGCACCTGACAGCTCGCGGATAACCCGCGCCCGTTCGTCGAGCGCCTCGACCGTGAAACGATGCCCGTCCAGGGACAGCTCGTAGACTCCGCGCTCCGCGCGATGCGCGATCAGGCGGTGAACCGCTCCATCGATGGTGACGAGCTGCATCGGAGAGCCGGGCAGGTCCTCGAGGCGTGCGGAAGCGGCGCGTCCATCGAGCGCGACGAAGTCGTCGTCGATGGTGACCTCATGATCCCGGGTGCCGATGCGGACGAAATACTTCATGACGCGATCACGGGGACGAGCTCGCACACGGTCTCGACGTGCGCAGTCTGCGGGAACATGTCGAAGGCACGCAGCGATCGGATTTCATAATTGGGAAGGCGCCGGATGTCGCGCGCCAGGGTCGCCGGATTGCAGCTCACATAGATCAGGGCGTTGGGCTTCTGCAGCGCGCTGCTGAGCAGCTCGGTGACGTCAGCACCGACGCCGGCGCGTGGTGGGTTCAGCACGACGAGATCCGCGGGGAGCGACCGGCGGAGCGCCTTTTCGACCGGAGATGCCAGCGCCCGCGATCCTTCCGGCAATCGCGCGGCCGCAACCCGCGCCGCATCCGCGTCGATCTCGATCGCCGTGACGCCGGCGCCCTGAGCCGCGAGACCAACGGCGATGTCGCCCGTCCCCGAGTACGCATCGACGGCGGTCAGCGGACGAAAGGCCGCGGCGAGCGAGAACACCCAGGCCCGCAGGCGGTCCGCAACGCCTGGGTTCACCTGCACGAATGACGCACCAGCTTCATGGCCGCGGCGGGCATGCATGAGTCGCTGCGCATCCTCCCGGGGCGCCCACCACAGCTCTGTCAGCTCGGGGATCGCGGCGAAGAACTGCGCATGCGTACGCCACGCACGCGCTCCCTCGAGCGTGAAAGAGAAGCCCTGCGCGAGCGCCCGCACCGCGCCGCGCAGGCGCGGCGTGCCGGGGAGCAGATCCTGATGTCGCATGATCTCTGCCCAGACGCGCAGGACGCTTTCCTCGGTGATGGGACAGTCCTGGAGGGCGAAGATTTCGTCAGGAGCATCGAATCGATGCAGCCCCGCGATCCACTCGTTGCCGTGACGACGCATGGCGAGGGTGAGCTTTCGTCGGTAGCGCCAGGGTTTGGCGCTGGCTTCCACCGTCGGCGCTTCGCGGTCGACCTTGCCGATGCGCGCGATGGCGTCACGGATGATGCCGCTCTTGGACTCCAGCTGCGCGTCGTACTCGAGATGCTGCAACTGACAACCACCGCAGCGATCGACCACGTAATGACTGCAGGGCGCTTCCACGCGCGAGGTCGACGGCTGAAGCACGTCCAGGAGGCGACCACGCATGAGACGATCGTGACGCTCCGCGTCCACGCGCACCACGTCGCCCGGCGCCGTGCGCGGGACGAAGACCACCATCCCCTCGTGGCGTCCGACTCCATCCCCGCCAGCGGCGATCGAATCGATGCGAAGCTCGAGAACGCTCATCCGCCCAGCGCGTCGATCCGTGCTGCACGGGTCCAGGCGTCGGCGGCGTCAGGCGCCTGGCCGGTCGTCGTCCGGCTTCCCCCCCTTGCCGCCACGCGATCCCGTTCCGCGAGGAGCGCGGCCGCGATCGCAGCACGCCGGACCATTTCGTTCGGCGGTTCGCGATCCATGATGGCCGGCAGCGACCGCTCGAGCCATTGGATGTCGATCGCTCCCGACTGGAAGTCGTCGTTTTCCATCATACGGAGATGGAAGTCGCGGGACGTTTCTACGCCGGTGATCACGAGCTCCAGCAGCGCGCGCCGCATCCGCGCGATCGCGGCGTCTCTGGAGGACGCGTGCACGATGAGCTTTCCGATCATCGGATCGTAGAAGAGCGTCACCTCGCTTCCCGCGTCGATCCCGCCATCCCAGCGAACTCCCGGTCCCGATGGAACGCGCAGATATCCGATGGTGCCGGTCGACGGAAGGAAGCCATTGCGTGGGTCTTCGCTCGTGATGCGGCATTCGATGGACCAGCCGCTCGGCTTGATCTGATCCTGAACGAATGGAAGTTTCTCCCCCGCGGCGACACGCAGCTGCCACTGCACCAGGTCGATGCCGGTCACGAGCTCCGTGACCGGATGCTCGACCTGAATGCGGGTGTTCATCTCCAGGAAGTAGAACGCGCCGCTGCGGTCGAGCAGGAACTCGCAGGTTCCCGCGTTGACGTACCCTGCCGCCCTGGCCGCCGCGACCGCGGCCGCCCCCATGTCGGCGCGCAGCTCGTGGTTCACCGCGACGCTTGGCGCTTCCTCGATCATCTTCTGGTGCCGCCGCTGTACCGAGCACTCGCGCTCGCCGAGGTGGATCATGTTTCCGTGAGCGTCGCCGAGCACCTGCACCTCGACGTGTCGCGGCCGCTCGATGTACTTCTCGATGTACAGGGCGTCGTCGCCGAACGCGTTCCGGGCTTCGCGCTGCGCGCTGGCCAGCGCATCGGCGACCTCCGACTCCTGGCGGACCACCCGCATCCCTTTTCCGCCTCCACCGGCCGCGGCCTTCAAGAGAATCGGATAGCCGAAGTCGCGGGCGATCTTCGCTGCGGCCTTTGCATCGACCACCGACTCGGTGGTGCCGGGAACCACGGGCGTTCCCACCGAAAGCGCGAGTCGGCGCGCGGCCGTCTTGCTGCCCATTGCGGCGATCGCCTCCGGCGGAGGACCGACGAAGACGAGCCCCGCGTCACGAACCGCGCGCGCGAACCATTCACGCTCGGAGAGGAACCCGTACCCGGGGTGGATGGCCTGTGCCCCGGACTGCCGCGCGGCCTCGATGATTCGCTCGCCACGGAGGTAACTTTCTGCGGAAGCGGACTCGCCGATGTGCACCGCTTCGTCTGCCTCCCGGACGTGCACCGCTCGTGCGTCAGCGTCACTGTACACCGCCACCGACGTGAAGCCCAGCTCTCGACATGCACGGATCACGCGAACCGCGATTTCGCCGCGGTTCGCGACCAGCACCTTGTCAAACACCGCCGGCTCCACGCATGCAGGCGCGTAAGCTACTCGCCGCTTTTCCCTCGCGGAAACGAGCGCGGGCGCTGTCGTGACCGGGTCATCCTCCGTCTCGCGCATTCTCGTCGTGGATGACGATCCCGCGATCACGGCCCTGTACGACGAAGTGCTGCGCGGTGTGGGCTACGACGTCGTGACCGCGGGGAGTATCGCGCAGGCCCTGGCGGCCATGGAACGCATCAATGGCGACGCGCAGGTTCTGGTGGTAGATCTGGGCTTGCCGGACGGCGACGGTGCGGACTTCGTTCGTGATGCGGCCGTCAGGTTCGGCGCGAAGCCGACGATGTACGTGAGCGGTTGGACGGACGAGATGTGGCAGCTCAGCGAGGCACCGGGTCGCTGGATTGTCATGCGAAAGCCGCTCCCGGTGAAAAAGCTGCTCGCGGCCGTGAAGTGGCTTGGCGAGGGTGGAGAAAAGCCAGCGGAACTGGATGAGGACTGACGGATGATGACACGCAGCAGTCTCGCGTTCGCGGCGGCGGTGGTGATCGCACCCGCGCTGCAGGCCCAGTCGGTGCGCGGGCGCGTCGTGTCTGTCGCAGGCGACGCGCCCGTTCCCGGCGTCGTCGTTTCCCTCCTCGACAGCACCGATGCGGCGGTGACGAGAGCGCTGAGCGACGCCTCGGGCCGGTATGAGCTCGACGCACCACGACCGGGACGGTATCGGATTCGCACGCAGCGCATCGGATTCCGTCCCGTCACCTCGGCGCCGCTGCAGCTCGCTACCGGCGCGAACGTCGAGCGTCAGCTTGCGCTGTCTGCCATCGCTTTTTCTCTCGACACCGTTCGGGTGGCACAGCGCAGCGTCTGCGGTTCGATGGGCGATTCCGCCGCCGCGATCTTCGCGATGTGGGAGCAGGCGCGCACCGCGCTGTACGCCGCACAGCTGACGTCGCGCGCCCGCGGCTTGAATGCCACCGTAGAGTCGTACGAGCATACGATGGATCCGCGCGCGCGTACGGTCACCGACGAGACGCGTCAGCTGTCGTCGGGATTCGTCACGGCGCCGTGGCGGTCGCCGTCGATCGGGGCGTTGCGACGCGAGGGATATGTGGTCCAGGACGAGCAGGGGTGGACCACCTATCGCGTCCCCGGCCTCGACGTCCTCGCGTCCGATGCGTTCGTGCAGGATCACTGCTTCCGCATCGTGCGAACGCGCGACAACCGTGACATCGGTCTCGCCTTCCAGCCGACGCGCGATCGCCGGGAGACGCCGGAGATCCGCGGCACGATCTGGCTCGACCGCGCGAGCTCCGAGCTCCGGCGCGTGGAGTTCGGCTACGTGAACATCACGAGCGAGCAGGAAGGTGAAGCGGGAGGAGACGTCGAGTTCGCGCGTCTCAGCGACGGCGGATGGGCGATTTCCCGCTGGAACGTGCGCATGCCGGTGCTCGAGCAGCTCAGCATGGGCGGCCGCACGCAACTGCGTGTCGCCGAAGTGCGCGTCGCTGGAGGCGATCTCACCGTGGCGACGCGAGGCAGCGACACGCTGTGGGCCCGCGGTCCCGTCGTCGCCGCCGCGAGGCCGGATTCCGCACGCCAGGGCCGGAGAATCGCGGATGTGTCAGCGGCGCTCGCCGGCCGTGTGTTGAGCGGTGCCGCCTCGCCGCTGGTCGACGCCGAAGTGCTGCTCCCGGACCTTCAGCGCTCCGAGATGAGCGCGGCGGATGGTTCGTTTCGCATGGGGAACATCCCGCCAGGCCGGCATCGCGTCACCGTTCGCAAAGTGGGCTTCGCCGCGGTGGACACGGCCTTCGTCTTCAGCGAGCGGGATACCGTGAGGCGGCATTTCGTTCTCGCCCGGGCCGCCGTCCTGGATACAGTGCGTGCTCGCGCCATCGGCGTCATTCCGTCCTTCGACCAGCACAGGGAGCTCGGGCGCGGCCATTTCTTCACGCGCGACACGTTGGAAAAGATGACGAACCGGACGCTATCGTCGATCCTCTCGGAGCTTCCCGGTGCGCGCGTGGTGCCGACGGGCCGGGCGGGGGCCATCCTCGCGTCGCGGCGCCGCTCCATGGCGACGCTGAGACCTATCGAGGCGGGCGACCCGCGGAAACTCATGGAACAGGGATTCTGCCCGGCCGCGATCTTCATCAATGGCCAGGCGGCCTATCGCGGCGAACCGGGAGAGCCCGTGTTCGATCTCAACACGTTCTCGCCTGACGCGATCGAGGCGATCGAATATTACAGCAGCCCGGCCTCGATACCTCCGCGGTATGCCGGCAAGAACACGGAGTGCGGTGTCCTGGTGATCCACACGCGGCGCGCCGCGCGCTGATGCCTACAGAGGGATGTTTCCGTGTTTCTTCGGCGGATTGCGATCTCGCTTGGATCTCAGTGACTCGAGCGCGTCGATGAGACGTGGGCGAGTCGCCCGCGGATCGATGATGTCGTCCAGATAGCCTCGCCCCGCGGCGACGTAGGGGTGCGCGAACTTCTCGCGATACTCCTGGATCTTCGCCTCCGTGGCGGCCTCGGGATCCTTGCTGTCGCTGATCTCCTTCCGAAACAGGATTTCGACGGCGCCCTTTGGCCCCATGACGGCAATCTCCGCCGTCGGCCACGCGACATTGTAGTCGCCGCGAATGTGCTTGGACGACATGACGTCATAGGCGCCCCCGTACGCTTTGCGCGTGATGACCGTCAGCTTGGGGACCGTGGCCTCACAGAAGGCAAAGAGCAGCTTGGCGCCGTGACGGATGATCCCGCCATGCTCCTGGGTCACTCCCGGCAGAAAGCCGGGCACGTCTTCGAAGGTCACGATGGGAATGTTGAACGCATCGCAGAATCGTACGAATCGCGCGCCCTTGACCGACGCATTGATGTCGAGCACGCCGGCGAGCACCGCGGGTTGATTGGCGACGATGCCGATGCTCGTTCCCCCGAGATGCGCGAATCCGCAGAGGATGTTCCCGGCGTAGTCCCGGTGCACCTCGTAGAACTCCCCGTCGTCCACGACGCGCCGAATCACGTCGTGCATGTCGTACGGCTTGTTCGGATTGTCGGGAACGACGTCGAGGAGTGACTCGTCGCGCCGGTCGCGCGGATCGGTTCCCGCTCCCGCCGGCGGCGTCTCGAGGTTGTTGCTCGGGATGAACCGGAACAGGTCGCGGATCGCCTGCAGACACGCTGGCTCCGAGTCCATGGCGAAGTGCGCAACGCCCGACACGGACGCATGAGTGTCCGCGCCCCCGAGCTGCTCCATCGTCACGTCTTCGTGTGTGACCGTCTTCACCACGTTCGGTCCGGTGACGAACATGTACGACGTCTGCCGGACCATGTACGTGAAGTCGGTGATCGCGGGCGAGTACACGGCGCCGCCGGCACAGGGGCCGAGAATCGCCGAGATCTGCGGGACAACGCCCGACGCCAGCGTGTTGCGCAGAAAGATCTCGGCGTATCCGCCCAGCGAGACCACGCCCTCCTGGATGCGCGCGCCCCCGGAGTCGTTGAGGCCGATGACCGGCGCTCCGTTGCGCATCGCGAGATCCATCACCTTCACGATCTTCTCGGCGAACGATTCGGAGAGTGACCCGCCGAAGACGGTGAAGTCCTGCGAGAAGACGTACACCAGGCGACCATCGATGCGACCGTAACCGGTGACGACACCGTCACCGTAGATCTTCTGGTCCTCGAGGCCGAAATCGGTGGAGCGATGCACGACGAAGCGGTCGAACTCGACGAATGATCCTTCGTCGAGAAGAAGGTCGAGACGCTCGCGCGCAGAGAGCTTTCCTTTTCCGTGCTGTGCCTCGAGCCGTTTCTTTCCCCCTCCCGCTTCGGCTTCGGCCCTGCGTTTCTCGAGGAGCTCGAGCTTTTCGCGCATGGTCATGGCGCACTAAACTACCACCTTATGACAATCGCCGAGACACTGCTTCCCGAGTTCGACCAGGAGATGCCTGTCACGAGGCGCGTGCTGGAGCGCGTGCCCTCCGACAAGGGCGAGTGGAGACCGCATCCGAAGTCCTTTCCCATCGCGCATCTCGCGCAACTCGTCGCGGGCATGCCGGGCTGGCTCACCAACATCCTTCGCGAAACCCACCTCGATCTCGCGAAAGGCGGCGGCTACACCTACGAAAAGACCGAGACGCTGCTCGGAATGTTCGACAAGGTCGTGGCGGAAGCGCGTGATACGATCGCTGCTTCGAGGGACACAGACTACGATGTCCTCTGGTCGCTGAAGATGGGGCCCCAGGTGCTACACACTGCCCCGCGTCGGGCGGTCGTGCGTCAGACGGTCAACCATCTCGTGCATCATCGTGGGCAGCTCACGGTCTACTTGCGTCTGCTCGACGTTCCGGTGCCGTCGATTTACGGTCCCACGGCGGACGAAAAGACGTTCTGAGGTCTGCGTAGCGTCCGAGTACGTGAGTTGCACGTCTGTCCGGCTGACGCCAACCGGACACACACGATGAGCCGACAGATCCCGCTGGATGAGATCGCTCGGGCCGACCATGTGGAAGACGATGGGACGCATCAAGTCACCGCCGATCTCGCGTACAAGCGGCTTTTTCTCGTGAACGTGGTGTTCGCCGGGATTCCCGATTCGGGTGACCAGCGCTGGGTTCTCATCGACGCAGGCATTGCGGGCTCGGCGGGGATGATCCAGAAAGCAGCTGCCGAGCGGTTTGGCGCGAATACGCGGCCGGCCGCCATCGTGCTCACGCATGGGCATTTCGATCACGTGGGAGCGCTCGAAGTACTGACGCAGGAATGGGATGTCCCCGTCTATGCGCATCCGCACGAGCACCCATATCTGAGCGGTGGCACGTCGTACTCACCGCCGGACCCCAGTGTCGGCGGCGGTCTGATGGCCGCGATGTCGCGGCTGTTTCCGCGAGGGCCCATCGACGTTTCGCGATGGCTGCGGGCACTGCCCGACGACGGCAGCGTGCCCGGGATGCCGGGATGGAAGTGGATTCCGACGCCGGGACACACCCCCGGGCACATCTCGCTGTGGCGTGATGCCGATCGCACGATCATCGCCGGCGACGCGTTCATCACGACGAACCAGGAATCCGCGTACGCGGTCGCCATGCAGCGTCCGGAGCTCCATGGGCCGCCGCAGTACTACACGCCCGACTGGAACGCCGCGAAGCTGTCGGTCCGGCGTATCGCCGGGCTGCAGCCCGACATCGCGGTGACGATGCACGGCCACGCGATGCGGGGCGAGGAGATGCGATCCGCGCTCAACGTGCTGGCGAGCGATTTCGATGACATCGCCGTTCCGAAGCACGGCAGATATGTGGACCGCGCATTTCATCGCGACACCGAGGCACACGCCGACACCGCGTAAGGATCGGCTCAGAGCGCCCCGCTACATTGCCCACGGGTCTTCCTGTGGGCAATGTTTTTCGTCCGCCTCCCGCCTCCCGCCTCCCGCCTCCGTGATGCCAATGGGTTTCCCTCGTCTCGTCTTCGCGCTGGTCGTCGCCACTTCGGCGGCCTCCGCCCAACCAGCGACAGTCATACTGGTGCGTCACGCCGAACGTGCCGCGGCGCCGGCGAACGATCCCGTGCTCACCGACGCCGGCGTGGCGCGCGCTCAGGCGCTCAAGGCAGTGCTGGCGGATGCGGGCGTTTCCGCGGTGGTCGCAACGCAGTATCAACGGACGCAGCTCACCGCCAGACCACTTGCCGATTCGCTGAAGCTCGGCTTCACGATTGTGCGCGCCGGATCTCCGCTGCAGGCGCACCTCGACTCGGTCGCCGCGGCTGTGAAGCGTCATCCAGCCGGTTCCGTGGTGCTCGTCGTGGGACACAGCAACACCATTCCCGGCATCATCGCAGCGCTCGGCGGACCTCGGATGCCAGACTTGTGCGACGGCCAGTATTCATCGCTGTTCGTCATGAACATGGCCGACCACGGAACGCCGAAGCTCATCCGTGCTTCGTACGGCGCGGCAGATGCTCCGGACAGCGACGCCTGTTCGCGAACGATGCGTCAATGAC
>JBOHTL010000228.1:0-7889 GCA_050733735.1 Gemmatimonadaceae bacterium | reverse complement strand
GGCTCCTACTACATCGAGGCGCTGACGGACAAGCTCGAGCGCGAGGCCGAAGCGCTGTTCTCCGACATCGAGAACGTCGGCGGCGTGGTGAAGGGCCTCGAGATCGGCTGGCTGCAGCGCAAGATCGCCGAGTCGGCGGCGCGCCAGCAGTGGGAGATCGAACAGCATCGCCGCGTCATCGTCGGCGTCAACGAGTTCGTGACGGAGGAGCCGGAGCTGACGATCCCGATTCTCAAGGTGGGCGAAAGCACGGAACGGGACCAACGTGAACGCATGGCGCAGATGCGGCGAACGCGCGACAACAATCGGGTGCGTCAGACCCTGGACGCGCTGCGGTCCGCGGCCCGGGGCACCGAGAACACGATGCCATACATTCTCGACTGCGCCCGCGCATACTGCACCCTTTACGAGATCCGCGCGGCTCTGGAAGACGTCTTCGGCGCGTACCGCGAGCCCGTGTTCTTTTGAGTTCCGGGCGTTTAACGCAGTCATCACCGGCATCCGCAGTTTCGGCCGCATCCGAAAGCCAACTGTAGGTGTCTACGCCGCAACACCGCCAGTCGAAGACGCAGCGAACCCACGAGTGGTGGGCCACGTACTTCGGCCGGGACTATCTCCTCGAATACGAGCCTCTCTTCGAGCTCGAGCAGGATCGGCACGAGGTCGCGCGTCTCCTGGAGATCCTGGCGCTGCCGGTCGGCGCGCGCATGCTCGATTGTCCATGCGGCCAGGGACGTCACGCGCACCTCCTCGCCGAAGCAGGATATCGAGTGGACGGCGTGGACTACTCGCGCGATCTGCTCGGCGTCGCGCGGAAGCGCGGCACGGGTCCGACACTGAAGTACACGCGAGCCGACATGCGCCGCCTCCCGGCGCGCTGGTCGGGACGCTTCGACGCCGTCGTCAACCTGTTCACATCGTTCGGGTTCTTCGTCGATCCCGGCGACGATGCGCGGGTCATCGGTCAGTTCGCCCGCGTCCTGAAGCCGGGAGGGGTTCTCGTCTGGCATGGGGCGAGCCGGGACGGCGTAGCCGCCCGCTTCATCGCCCGCGACTGGTGGACGACGCGCAATGGCACCCTCGTCGCCCAGCAGCGGCACTTCGATGCGCTCTCAGGGCTGCTGACCGTGGAATCGGAATGGCGCGCGGGAGCGCGGCGCGTGCGCCGGCAGCACCGCATCCGGATCTACACCGCCACGCGCATCGCCGAGCTGTGCGCCGACGCCGGACTCGTCGTCGAGAATGCATTCGACAACTGGTCATCGCGGCCGCTTCGTCGCGTGTCGGGTGAGATGTTGTTGGTCGCGCGCAAGGACCGCTAGCTTCGATGGCAATGAGTCGACCCATTCGAGTGCTCGTCGCAAAACCAGGGCTGGACGGACACGACCGAGGCGCCAAGGTGGTGGCTGCCGCGCTCCGGGACGCCGGCATGGAAGTCATTTATACGGGGCTGCACCAGACGCCGGAGATGATCGCAAGCGCCGCCGTGCAGGAGGACGTGGACGTCGTGGGCCTCTCGATCCTGAGCGGTGCCCACATGACACTCTTTCCGCGGGTGCGTGAGCTGCTCCGTGAAGCCGGCCGCGACGACGTGCTGATCACGGGCGGAGGCATCATCCCGAAGGAAGACATGGAGGAGCTGCAGCGTCTGGGTGTCGGGCAGCTCTTCGGACCGGGAACGCCGACCTCGGATCTCGCAGACTACATCAAGAAGTGGTTCGTCGAGCGGCAAGCGCAGGAGGCATGACCCCGCCCCCCGCCGGCGCCGCCGGCGCGGCATCGTCACGATTGCGCGAGCTGAGCAGCGAGCTCCGCGCGCTCGAGGCGCGCCTGCGGGAAGGTGGCGGCAAGGACAAGATCGCGCGCCAGCACAAGCAGAAGAAGCTGACGGCTCGCGAACGTGTGGATCTGCTCTGCGATCCCCCCCCCGAGTCGCGATTCCTGGAGATCGGTCTGCTCGTCGCGCACGACCAGTACGACGGCCAGGCACCCGGCGCCGGCGTGGTCACGGGCATTGGACTGGTCCACGGGCGCGAGGTCGTGATCGTCGCCAACGATGCGACGGTCAAAGCCGGCTCCTGGTGGCCGGAAACGATCCAGAAGATCCTGCGCGCCCAGGAGATCGCGATGCGGTGCCATGTCCCGATCATCTATCTGGTGGACTCGGCCGGCGTGAACCTGCCATATCAGGGTGGCGTCTTCCCCGGCCAGTACGGCGCGGCGCGGATCTTCTATTACAACTCCATCATGCGGCGGTACCTGCACGTGCCGCAGCTCGCCGCGGTCATGGGGCCGTGCATCGCCGGCGGCGCGTACCTGCCGGCGCTGTCCGATGTCATCGTCATGGTCAAAGGCACCTCCTTCATGGGGCTTGGCGGTCCGAATCTCGTGAAAGGCGCCACCGGCCAGACCATCGACGCGGAGACGCTGGGAGGCGCCGTCACCCATACCGAGATCAGCGGCGTCGCGCACTACGCGGCGGACGACGACGATGCCTGCCTCGAGAAGCTGCGCGACCTCGTCGCGGTCCTCCCACCTCCCACGCTGTCGCAGCCCGCGCCGCGCGCCGCCGCGTCTCGCGATACCAGCGCGCTGTACGATCTCCTGCCGAACGACCATCGCATGTCGTACGACATGCATGCCGTGCTCAGGGCGCTCGTGGACGACGGCAGCATCGACGAGTTCCAGCCGCATCTGGCCGCCGAGATGATCTGCGGCGACGCGCGCATCGCGGGGATCTCGGTCGGCGTGATCGCCAATCAGCGCGGACTGATCAAGGCGCGCCCGGGCGAGAAGCCGCGCTTCGGTGGAATCATCTATGCGGAGAGCGCCGAGAAGGTGGCGTACTTCATCGACCGCTGCGACCGGCAGGGGATACCGCTGCTCTTCATCCAGGATGTCTCCGGATTCATGGTTGGGCCCGAGGCGGAGCACGAGGGCATCATCCGCGCGGGCGCGCGCTTCGTCGAAGCCATGGCCTGCGCGCGCGTTCCGAAGCTCGTGCTCACCGTGAATCATGCTTCGGGAGCAGGCTATTACGCGATGGCCGGGCAGGGATTCGACCCCGATTTCATCTTCTCCTGGCCGACGGGGCGCATGGGTGTGATGGAAGGGGAAGCCGCCGTGCAGGCCGTGCACGGCCCCGACATCGAGGTGGCCAGGAAGACAGGGCACGGCCTCGATCCCGACACCAAGGACCGCATCGAGGAGATGCGCGCGGACTACGAACATCAGCTCGATGCGCGCTATGCGGGCGCGCGCGGGTACATCGACGCCATCGTATATCCCGAGGAAACCCGCGACGTGCTCGCCATGGCGTTGCGCGCGAGCCTGCAGAATCGCGCCCCGCATCTCGGTCCCTTCGTTCTTCCGAGCTCGGTTTGACGATGCGCGAGACTGTTCGCGTCGCCGCCGCCCAGGGCTTCTGGGGCGACTCCCTCGATGCACCGCGCCGGCAGGTGGAAGGCGGCCCCGTGGACTACGTGATGCTCGACTACCTGGCCGAAGTCACCATGTCCATTCTGCAGAAGCAGAAGGAGCGCGATCCGCAGATGGGGTATGCGCGGGACTTCCTCGGCGCCATCGAAAGCATGCTGCCCGCTGTCGCGAACCGCGGAGTGCGTGTCATCGCCAATGCCGGCGGCGTGAACCCGGTCGCCTGCGCGCATGCCGTGCGCGCGGTGCTCGAGAAGCATGACGCGCCGAAGCTCAAGGTCGGCGTCGTGCTCGGCGACGATCTGCTGCCGCGACTCGACGACCTGGTATCCGAGGGACATGCGCTGGCGAACATGGACACCGGCGAGCCGCTCACCACGGTTCGCGACCGCGTGCTGTCCGCGAACGCGTATCTCGGATCGGCGCCCATCGTGGAGGCCCTGACGCGCGGCGCGAACATCGTGATCACGGGACGTTCCACGGACACCGCGCTCACGATGGCGCCGCTGCGCTTCGAGTTCGGCTGGGCCGAGAAGGACTGGGACAAGCTCGCCGCTGGCATCATCGCTGGACACATCATCGAATGCGGCGCGCAGTGCTCCGGCGGGAACTGTCTCTACGACTGGCGCTCGATTCCGGATCTCGCCGACGTGGGCTATCCGATCGTCGAGGGGCGGCCGGATGGTACCTTCATCGTCACCAAGCATCCGAACACCGGCGGGTGCGTATCCGTTCCCGGCGTCACCGAACAGCTGGTGTACGAGATGGGAGATCCGCGGTCGTACATCACCCCCGACGTCATCGCGGACTTCACGACGATCCAGCTGGCCAACGATGGTCCCAATCGTGTGCGGGTGCATGGCATCCGCGGACGCCCGCCGACCGACAAGCTCAAGGTCTCCATCGCATTTCGCAGCGGCTTCAAAGCCGTCGGATCACTCATGTACGCCTGGCCCGACGCGCTCGAGAAGGCGCAGGCAGCGGATCGCGTGCTTCGCAAGCGTCTCGACCGACTCGGCCTCGCCTTCGACCAGATTCTCACCGAGTATGTGGGCGTGAACGCCGCGCACGGTCCTCTTACTCCCGCCGCCCGCGATGTGCCCGAAGTGCAACTGCGCGTGGGCGTCAGGTCCGGTGATCGCGCCATGGTCGAACGCTTCACGCGCGAGATCGCGCCTCTGGTGCTCAACGGACCTCCGAGTGTCACCGGCTTCGCCGGCGGCCGGCCCAAAGTGGAGGAGATCGTCGCCTACTGGCCCGCGCTGATCGACAAGTCCGTGGTCCGGCCAACCGTGGAGATGCTGTGATGCGGGTGCAGCTGGTGGACATCGCGCACGCGCGCTCCGGCGACAAAGGCGACACCGCCAATGTCGGGGTGATCGCACTCAAGCCGGAGTGGTATCCGTTGCTGGAGCGCGAGCTCACGCGCGAGCGTGTGAAGAAGCATTTTGCCAACGTGATCACCGGCGACGTAGAGCGGTTCGAGCTTCCGAATCTCAAGGCACTGAACTTCCTGCTGCACGGCGCACTCGACGGCGGAGGCACGTTGTCGCTGAAGACGGACGCACAGGGAAAGGTCATTTCCACCGCGCTGCTGCGCATGGTCCTCGACATCGACGATGACGAGGCCCGCCGGCTCGGCCTCCCCGGGGGAGGAGCGAAATCGTAGCGATGCCACGGATTCGAGTAGAGCGCGAAGGGCCGGTCGGGCGCATCACGCTCGCGCGTTCCGAGCGTCGCAACGCCATCGACAAGGAGATGGCGCTCGAGCTGTTCGACGCGTGCAGCGCGCTCGAGCAGGAAGGGCAGGTGCGCGTCGTCCATCTCACCGCTGACGGCGAGGATTTTTCGGTCGGCGCGGACGTGCAGGCGCTCAGCGGCGCCATCGGCGGAAGCGAAGCGATGGATCGCGAGGACGCCGAAGCCTACGGCCGAGTGCTCCTGGGCATTCGTGCGCTCATGAAACCGGTGGTGTGCTCCGTTCGCGGTCGCGCCGTCGGAGCGGGAACCGGCCTCGCGACGGCGTGCGATCTCGTGCTCGCGCACGAAGCCGCGGAGTTCGGATATCCGGAGGTGCGTTTCGGCGCGGTACCAGCGCTGGTCATGACGCTGCTGCGTCGGACCGTGGGGGAGAAGCACGCGGCGGATCTCGTGCTCACTGGCCGCGTGATCAACGCGGAGGAAGCCGAGCGCATCGGATTGGTGAGCCGGGTGCTGCCGCCGGTATCGTACGACGAAGACGTCCAGGCCGTTCTCGCGGGAATCGCCCGCTCGCCGAGCACCTCACTCGCGCTCACGAAGTGGCTCCTGTACAAGCTCGACGCGCTTTCGTTCGAGGACGGAGTCGCGGCGGGTGTCGTGACCGAGGTGGAGTCGCGCGCGACGCCGGAATTTCAGGCGGGCATTCGGCGTCTCGCGGAGCAGGAACGGACGTCATGAGCCGCACCATGCAGGCCCGGGTCGCGTTTGCCGTCATCGGCCTCGCCATCTGGGGTTATGCGGTCGCCACGGACCACGAGACCCTGAGACTCGCCGGTATCGCGTTGCTGGCGCTGTCGTTGATCCTGCGTTTCGCGCCCGGCGGTACGCGGAAACGCGCCGAGGACGATTCGGCGAAGTAAGGCGCCGCATCGCGGCGATTTGATGACGCGTTGAAGGACGCACGGCACGACGATTCGGGCGTGCCCACCATGGAGGACGCGCGCGCCGCCTTGAAGCGGCATTTCGGCTATGACGACTTTCGACGCCGCCAGGTCGACGTCGTCGCGTCCGTGATTTCGGGGCGGGACACGCTGGGAGTACTGCCGACCGGCGGCGGCAAGTCGCTCTGCTACCAGGTGCCGGCGCTCGTTCTGCCCGGCCTGACGGTGGTCATTTCACCGCTGATCTCGCTGATGAAGGATCAGGTGGACCGCCTGGAGAAGCTCGGCATCGCAGCCACCTTTCTGAACAGCACGCTGCCCGCGACGGAAGTGAGCGCGCGGATGCGGCGTGCCACCGAGGGGATCTTGAAGCTGCTGTATGTGGCGCCCGAACGGTTCGAGGCTGCCGATCTGCGTCGCTGTCTGGAGCGCTGCGGCGTGTCGCTTCTCGCCGTGGACGAGGCGCATTGCATCAGCGAATGGGGACACGAGTTCCGTCCCAGCTTCCGCCGCATCGCCGGCGTCGCCGAAGCGCTCGGCATTCCGCAACGGATGGCGCTCACCGCGACGGCGACGCCGCACGTGCGCCGGGACATTCTGTCGCAGCTGCGCCTGCGAAACCCTTCGGTCATCGTGGCGGGGTTCGACCGGGCCAACCTGTCGTACGCCGTGCGACGCTGTCGAGAGGATGACGATAAGGAGAAGCAGCTGCTTCACACGCTGCGCTCGAATGCCAGCCCCGCGATCGTGTATGCCTCGACGAGAGCGACGGTGGAACGCGTGACGCGCCGGATCGGTCGCGTCGGACTGCGCACGCTGCCGTACCACGGCGGCCTGACCGTCGACCATCGTCGCGACGTGCAGGAGCGCTTCATGGCGGGCGACGTCGACTGCCTGGTCGCGACCAACGCGTTCGGCATGGGAATCGACAAGCCGAACGTGCGTCTCGTGGTGCACTACGCGATGCCGGGAACGCTCGAGGCCTACTATCAGGAGGCGGGACGGGCCGGCCGGGATGGGTTGCCTGGACGCTGCATTCTGCTGCACGCACGGGATGACAGGGCGACGCACGAGTACTTCATCGCGCGGATGTTCCCCCCACGCCGGGACGTCGAGCGCGCGTACGACGAGATGCGCGCACAGCAGGTCGACGGTGTCGTCGCCGACGGTGGGGGGCGATGGGACTCGGCGATCGTGCAGTTTCTGCAATCGGCGGGAGCGGTGACGCGGCGCCGCCCATCGCGTGGTGCCGCGCACGTTCGTCTTCTGGCGACGCCCGCTCGCATTGCGCGCGAGCTTCCGCCGTCGTCTCCGGATCGGCGGCTGCTGCGCATTCTCTGGCGTCGTTCTCGAGGCGCGCTGGCGGGTGGAAGACCCGTGAACCTCACGCGGCTTGGCCCTGACGTGAATGCGCAAGACGCGAAGCCGGTCCTGGACCGTTTGCAGGAACGACAATTCCTGCATGTGGATGCGGGACAGCAATGTCTTCTGCTGACCGATGCCCGCGCGCCGTTGTCGGAGTTTCGCATCGATTGGACAGCGGGAGCACGCCGCGCCGCATCGGAGCGCGCGAAGCTCGATGCCATGGAACGCTATGTCTACACGCGCGCGTGCCGGCGGGCGTTCGTCCTGAGTTATTTTGGAGAGCGCACTTCAGTGTCGCATTGTCAGGGGTGCGACAACTGTCAAAGCCCCGTGTGAACAAACAAACTGTAGTCCTCTCATGGACGATTCTCTGTATTTCGGCGAGCAGCATCATCAGGTCCGCGAGATGGTGCGGCAATTCGCGCGCGATGAAGTCGCGCCGGTCGC
>JBOHTL010000227.1:0-5923 GCA_050733735.1 Gemmatimonadaceae bacterium | reverse complement strand
GCTTCACGCCGGGCACCACCAGCGTGCCCATGACGTCCGTGGAACGCACGACGCCGCTGACGTGCACGGCGAGAGAATGAGTGCTCGCCGAGCGGCCCATCGTCCAGCGGATCGACGCGGTGCCGGCGGAGTCGGTGCGCGGCGAACTGTCGGCGACCGCTCCGTGTGACAGTGAAAGCACCAGCGGCACATCCTTCACGCCATTGCCGTTCGCATCCACCACGCGAATCACGATCGCCTTCTTCAACGCGGCTCCCGCGCGGCCCTTCTGCCTGTCTCCCGCGACCACGACGATATCACTCGCCTTGCCCGCGAGCGCGCTCGCGGAAATGGTCACCGGCGGAATGCCGTGGCTCGCGGAGCCAGACCCCACCTGCGCGCGCGCCCGCTGGCGACCGGTGCGAAGCCCCAGCGTCCACACGGCGCGCGCGACGCCGACGGAGTCGGTGCGCGGCGCGAGAGCCTCGATCGAGCCGTCGTTTGTCGCCGTCCACTGCACCGGCACGTCCTGCAATACGCGGCCGGTGGAATCCGTCACGCGCACGGCGACGGTGTCCGCCACCACGGAACCGGCCTGACCCTCGACACTATCGACCAGGGCAACCACCCGCGTGTTCGCGGGCACGGGGTCGGATTCGGCGATGATCACGGTCGCGCTGTCGAGATTCTCGACGGTGGCGTACAGCGTCTGTCGCCCCGGAATTGCGCCGAGCGTCCACGCGGTGCGCGCGCGGCCGTCCGCGTCCGTGATCGCGGTCAGCGGATCCGCCTTGCCGACGCCTTCCGCGACGCGGAAAGTGACGGTCTTTGCGGCGGCCGGCTGACCGCGGCGATTGGTGGCTCGGACGACGATCGGCTGCGGCAGCACCCGGCCCGCGGCCGCGCGCTGGCTCGCGCCACCCACCAGATCGAGGTTCGCGGCCGTCGTGACGACCGCGATCGGCATGTATCCGGTTTTGTCGTCGATGCGCGCCGTGACCACGCTCCGGCCGGCGGCACGTGCCAGAAGATTCCCGGTGGAGTCCATGGTGGCGACGGTCGAGTCGTCGACGTGCCACGCTGCTCCCGCCTGCGAGACGGTGAATCCGCGCGCGTCGACTGCTCTCGCGCGCAGCCGCAGCTGTCCGCCTTCCAGAAGGGACAGCGCCGTGTCGCCCGCGCTGCTCGAGATGATGACGCCCTGCACGCGCTGCTTGACGATCAGACGCGACGTGGCGACGAGCGAACCAACGACCACCGAGACGGTCGTGGTGCCGGGACCTTTCGCGATGACGGCGCCGTCGGGCTGCGCGATGGCAATCGAGGAGTCGCCGGTCGTCCAGGTCGGGTCGGCGCCGACCAGGATGCTGCCCTTCTTGTCAGCTATCGTGGCGGCGAAGTACACGGTGTCGCCGATCGCGGTTGCCGTGTCGACGTTCGGCTGGAGCCGCACCCAGGCGGCTCCATAGTTGCCGAACGACTGGTGAGCTTCGGGATCGCCCACCATACCATATGAGTACAGGGCGCTGATGATGGAGACGATCGCCGCGCCAGTGGATGCAGCGACGGCGACGACTTTGCCGAAGCCATGGAACATCCCGGTCACCACGGGCGACGTGGGGTGACCTTGCGGAAGTTTGGGGGCGCGCATGCCGTACTAAGGACTGAAACCGCGCCGCGTTGTCACTGGTTACCCTTCGATGCGGTCGTGACCCGAATCACGCAGTCCAGCCCGCCGCCGTCACCCCTCGCAAACGCCTCCATTCATGCGTTTCCGGCCAGTTCTCACCCTTCTGGGGATCATCGGGTTGTGCGCGCTCGCCATCGCGTACGCCGTCACCACTCCCGACGCTCGGGGCGTGACCGCGCCAGTGACCGAATTCTCCGCCGAGCGCGCGATGGCACATGTCAGACAGCTGGCACAGGCGCCCCGGCCCGCCGGCAGCGATGCCCATCGAGACGCGATGGTGTACATCATGGCGCGCATCGCCGCGCTGGGCGTCGAACCGCGAATTCAGGGGACGACGGGAATCGGAACGCGGTATCCAGTCGCGGGACGGGTGCGCAACGTTCTCGCACGCATTCCCGGGACGCGACCGGCGACGCGCCAGGGGGGGGGAGCCGTGCTGCTGGTGGCGCACTATGACGGTGTGGCCGCCGGACCGGCTGCGGGCGACGACGCGTCAGGGGTCTCCGTGCTGCTCGAGACCCTGCGGGCTATACGACAGGGTCCGCTGCTGGCGAACGACATCATCGCGCTGTTCACGGATTCCGAGGAATCGGGGCTCCTCGGCGCTGCCGCATTCGCGCGGGAGCATGCGTGGACCGCCGACGTCGGTGTCATTCTGAACTTCGAAGCGCGCGGCACACACGGCCCGTCGCTGATGTTCGAGACTGGACCGGCGAACCACGACGTGATCCGCTTCCTGCGCAGCGTTCCAGGCGCGCGAGCCACGTCGCTCAGCACCGCCGTCTACCGCCAACTGCCCAACGACACGGATCTCAGCGAGCTGGCCGTGCTCGGTCGTCCAGCCATGAACTTCGGCTTCATCGCGGGCGTGGAGCGCTACCACACCTCTGAAGACGACGTCGCGCATCTCAGCGCGGAGAGCATTCAGCATCACGGCACGCAGGCGCTGGCGCTCACCCGGGCGTTCGGGAACGCGCAGCTGCCACGGCCGCGCGAGGCAGGCGGGGGGAACGGCGATGCCGTGTTCTTCGACCTGCCGCTCGTGGGGATCGTGCTCTATCCGGAATCGTGGGCACTTCCCTTTGCGGTGTTGGCGCTCGTCGCGGCGATCGTTGCATTGGTGCTGAGCGCGCGACGGGAAACGACGGCCTGGCTGGCGAGCGGCCTTGGCGTCGTAACCCTGGTCGTATCCGTGGTGGCAGCCGCGCTGCTTGCTGGCGGTGCCGCGTGGCTCTTCGCGTGGCTGCACGAGTCACTGCCCTGGGGGGGCACGCCGCAGTGGCGTGGCATCTACGCGCTGGCGATCGCGCTGCTGACGATCGCGATCGTCACCGCGGTGATGGGCGCGGCACGACGAGTTTCCCGCGAGCGGACGCGCGCGCTGGAATGCGGCGCCATCGTCGCGCTCGGCGCGCTTGCCCTGTACGTGACCGTGGTGATGCCGGGAGTCAGCTTTCTGTTCACGTGGCCAGTGTTCGCCGCCGCCGCCGCCGGCATCGTTGCGATCCTGTCGCCGCCGTTCGTCGCCGGCATCGTGCGCTGGATCGCGACAGCGCTGATCGTGTGTCTCCTCGTGCCCACGGTCTACCTGATGGTATGCCTCGCGCTGGGACTGGATCTCACAGGGGCGGCGGTGCTCGCGATTCTCACCACGTTCGGGGTCTGGCTGCTCGCCTCGCACATTCCGCCAGGAACGTCCAGCAGCTCGCGCGTGCCGCTGGGCGCGTCGGTAGCGGCACTCGTGGCAATAGCGATCGGCGTCTTCACGGTGCGAACCGATGCCGCTCGACCCGCGGGATCGATGTTCATCTATGCGGCAGACAGCGCGAGCGCGTGGCTCACAGGCGGTGCGACCAACGGCTGGGCGCGTGCCTGGATTCAGCGGGAGCTGACGTCGCGGGCCGACAGTCTTCGCGACGTGATTCCGTCGTGGTTGACGCCATCAATCGGATCGCGTCCCATCGTGCCGGCGCCGATGGTTGCTGTGGCTGCGCCGAGCGCCCGCATCGTCGCGGACACGATGGTCGGAAATGAAAGAATCGTCACCGTGCGGATCCTGGCGAGAGGTGCGCGCTCGGTGCAGGTGTCCGCGGAGACGGGAATCGTCGCTCGTGCGCGTGTGGATGATCGCGAGATCAGCAGCGATCGTTATCGCGCGCGGTCGCGGCGCTGGAGCCTCGACTACGCCGCGCCATCGGACAGTGGTTTCACGTTGATGCTTACGCTGAATTCCGGAACGGAGCACGTACTGTCGCTCGTCGCGCGCTATCCCGGTTTCCCGTCAGGAGTTCAGGTTCCTGCCAGGCCGCGGGGCATCATTCCGATCGCGTCGGGCGATGCCACCCATGTCTATCGGATGGTCGCACTTCGCTGAATGGGCATGTGACGTGCAGCGCCGTGAGGGCATGCACGCGCTTTTTCGGGATCGCACGGACGCCGGAAGGCAGCTGGCGCGCGAGCTCATGGGTTACGCCGGACGCGGCGACGTCATCGTCCTTGCGCTCCCTCGTGGCGGCGTGCCTGTCGGCTGCGAGATCGCGCGCGCCCTCAGCGTGCCGTTCGACGTCTTCGTCGTGCGCAAGCTCGGACTTCCGTTTCACGAGGAGCTGGCGATGGGCGCGATTGCCAGTGGCGGCGCGCGGCTGCTCAACGACGACGTGATCGACATGTACGCGATCTCCGACGGCGAGATCGAGCAGGTCGTCGCATCGGAGACGCGGGAGCTCGAGCGCAGGCAGCGGCTGTATCGCGGCGACCGGCCGTTTCCCCATCTCCGGAACCGCACCGTCATCCTGGTGGACGATGGACTCGCGACCGGCTCCAGCATGCGAGCGGCGGTGCTGGCGCTCCGCCAGGAGAATCCCGAGCGAATCGTCGTCGCGGTCCCGGTGGCGGCGCGCGACACCTGCGACGCTTTCCGCGACGTCAGCGACGACATCGTCTGCCTGGAGACGCCGGAGCCTTTCGCGGCGGTCGGACTCTGGTACGACAACTTCGAGCAGACAACAGACCAGGAAGTACACGCGCTGCTGGCGCACTGCCGGCACGCGACACCGCACGTGACCAAAAGTCAGAGTTTCAAAGTTTCAAGGTTTCAACGTTTCAGGGGTTGAACCCTGAAACCCTGAAACGCTGAAACTCTGAAACTCTGAACCCGCACCTCTCTTCAGGCGTTCCCTGCCAGTCCTTCCTCGCGGGCAACTTCCTTCAGCGTGTCCTTCACTTCGGGAACGGCGCGCTCGGCGGCGCTCCGGACCTTGTCCGTCGTCTCGCTGATGCTGTCGCGCGCCTTGTCCATGAGCTCGTCGCGCTTGCTGCCCATCAGGCGGGACTCCTTCTCCGTCGCCGGCAACGTCATGCCGATCGCGAGACCGACAGCCGCCGCGACGGCACCGAGCACCATCGGGTTCTGCTCGAAGGTCTGCTCCACGCGCTGGCCGCCGGCGCGCGCCCGATCCGCGATCGTGTGAGCGGCCTGCGACGTTCCCGCGGCGACCTTCTCTCCGGCGTTCCGTGCGCCCGAGACCACCGACCCGCCCGCGTGACGCGCGCCTGACGCGACACGTTCACCCGCGGCGCGAGCACGGCCTGCGACGCCGCCCTCCTCGCGCGCACTGCTCGGGATCTGGCGCGAATAGTCGACCGTCTCCTCCTCATACGCGACCGTGGAGACTCCGGGTGTCGCGCCGACGGAGCCGTGATAGTCCCACTCCGCGATGTTTTCCGATCCTCCCTCCTGCTCGCGACGCTTGCTGAAGAACAGCCAGCCGATGCCGCCGGCGATCATTGCCGCGGGGATTGGATTGTCGCGAAGCGTGCCGATGAGGCCGCGTCCCGATTCTTCTGCCTTGTCTCTCGCGTTTCTCGCCATGGTCTGTGCCCTGCCGATGGTTGCCTCGCGCACGCTGTTCTTCACGCGTTGCTTGAGGAGTGATGGATTGAGGTGAGCACCAAGCGCCTCGACCGTGCCGCCAAGCCGCTCACGTGTGCGTTCGATGTCGGCGCGAATTTCGTCCGCGTTCTGCTCCTGACGGTTCATGGCAGCTCCCCTCCCCCCGATCCGGTGCGGCCGGTCAATCCGTCTCCGGTGCGCGGTGCGCCGCCCGATGCCGGGACGGAGCTCGGCATCCCGGTGCCGGCGGAGATGCCGCCGTCACCGTACATGCCGCGCGCGGTGAGATCCGCGCCACCACTGCCTTCGACCGAGCGCATCGTGGGCACTTCACGATCGGTGACGCCCGGGCTGTACAGCCG
>JBOHTL010000226.1:0-5966 GCA_050733735.1 Gemmatimonadaceae bacterium | reverse complement strand
GCCTGGAGATATTCCACGGTCGCCGTGATTGCCGGATTTGTCATGCTCCTGTGGGGCGCGAAGCGCAACTCCGGCTATCTCCGGGATGCCATGTCGCGGCAGGAGCGGCCGCGCAGCTTCACATCGGGCACGCGTCGCCTGCGGTAGCGCCGCACACAGTCGAGGGTCGGTGGCCGGCATTCCCTTTTGACGGCGGATCAGTTTGCGTTTCCTGATCCAGCCGCTCAGCCCCCACCACATGTCCCTACCAGAGATTCGCGCGACCACCATTCTGGCCGTACGCCGCGACGGCAAGGTTGCTGTCGGCGGTGATGGCCAGGTCACGGTCGGCGAGACGGTGATGAAGGCCAACGCGAACAAGGTGCGCGTGCTACGCGGTGGCAGAGTCCTCGGTGGATTCGCCGGCGCCGTGGCCGATGCGCTCACGCTCTTCGAGAAGTTCGAGGAGAAGCTGGAGCGTTTTCCAACCAACCTGCCGCGCGCGGTCGTCGAGCTTGCGAAAGAGTGGCGCAGCGATCGCGTGCTGCGGCGTCTGGAAGCACTGCTCGCCGTCGCGGACAAGGAGCACGGATTCATCATCTCCGGCACCGGCGAAGTCATCGAGCCTGATGACGGCATCATCGCCATCGGCTCCGGCGGGCCGTACGCGCTTTCGGCGGCTCGAGCGCTCGTGAAGCACACCGAGATGGAGCCCAAGGATGTAGTGCGACGCGGGCTCGAGATCGCCGGCGAAGTCTGCATCTACACGAACACGAACATCACGGTGCTCGAGCTCTGAGATTCTCGCGGGCGTCGCGCGTTGCCACAAGTCCTTCTGGCGCGTCTGATTAGACGCCATGACGCCTCCCGTTTCTCCCCAGATTTCCGGGGCAACCGTCCTCGTTACCGGGGGGGCGGGGTTTGTCGGAAGCGCACTGGCCCTGGCGCTGAAGAGCGCCGCGCCGACCTCGTCCATTGTGGCCCTGGACAACCTGCGTCGCCGCGGCAGTGAGCTGCGCGTACCCGATCTGCAGGATGCCGGCATCGAATTCGTTCACGGCGACGTACGCACCGCGGACGATTTGCAGCTCGGCGGCCGCGCGATCGACTACGTGATCGAATGCTCCGCGGAGCCGTCGGTTCTCGCGGGGTTCAACGAGTCCCCGCGCTACGTTCTGGAAACGAATCTCGGTGGCACGATCAACTGCCTCGAGCTCGCCCGGCTGCGTGGCGCGAAGGTGGTGTTTCTCTCGACCAGCCGCGTGTATCCGACCGCGCTCGTGAACCGCCTGGCATTCACCGAAGACGACACGCGATTCCAGCTGGACGCCAGACAGGAGGTGCCGGGGGCGACGAGCCAGGGAATCGCCGAATCGTTCCCCCTCGCGGGCGCGAGAACCTTTTACGGCGCGAGCAAGCTCGCGTCGGAGATGCTGCTCGACGAATACGCGAGCGCCTACAGTCTCGAACATGCGACGATCCGCTTCGGCGTGATCAGCGGTCCGGGACAGATGGGCAGGGTGGAGCAGGGTGTCTTCTCGCTCTGGATGGCGCGACATCTCTGGGGCGAGTCGCTCACGTACAAGGGGTGGGGCGGCACTGGCAAGCAGCTGCGCGACGTGGTCCACATCGACGATGTGCGCGACCTGGTCTTCGCGATGCTCTCGCACTGGGAGATGGTTCGCGGTCGCACCTTCAACGCGGGCGGCGGCTGCGCGACGAGCGCGTCGCTCCTGGAAGTGACGCGCGCCTGCGAAGAAATCACCGGCCGCCGGCTGACGTTCTCCTCCGTGCCCGCGACGCACCCCAGCGACGTTCGCATCTACGTAACGGACAATTCCGCGGTCGGACGAGCACTCGACTGGCACCCGCGCCGCGGTGTTCGCGACATCCTGGGCGGCCTGTACGACTGGATGCGCCGCGACGAAGCACGGCTCCGGCCCATCCTCGCCTCATGACCACGCACCGCACGGACGCGCAATGTCGGTAGTCGTCGTCACCGGGTCCTGCGGCCTCGTCGGCTCCGAAGCCGTGCGGTTCTACGCCGGTCGGGGCATGAATGTCGTCGGGATCGACAACGACATGCGCTCGTACTTCTTCGGTGCCGAAGCCAGCACGAAGTGGCAGGGCGACCAGCTCAGGCGAGAGCTGCGCAACTACACGCACGTCGACGCGGACATCCGCGACACGGGCACCGTGGATGCGCTGTTCGCGCGATACGGCAAGGACATCGCGCTGGTCATTCACGCGGCCGCGCAGCCGTCGCACGACTGGGCGGCCAAGGATCCGCTCACCGACTTCGGCGTGAATGCCACGGGCACGCTGATCATGCTCGAGGCGACCCGCAAGCACGCGTCCGACGCGCCCTTCATTTTCACGTCCACGAACAAAGTCTACGGCGACACGCCGAACCGCCTGCCGCTCGTCGAACGCCCCACGCGCTGGGAGGTGGCGTCGGAGCACCCATGCTTCGTCGGCATCGACGAGGACATGTCACTCGACAACTCGACGCACTCGGTGTTCGGGGCATCCAAGGTCGCGGCCGACGTGCTCGTTCAGGAATACGGGCGTTACTTCGGTCTCAGGACCGCGTGCTTCCGCGGGGGCTGCCTCACCGGTCCGAATCATTCGGGCACGATGCTGCACGGCTTTCTCGCGTATCTCGCCAAGTGCGCGGTCACCGGTCGCGCGTATACCGTGTTCGGCTACCGGGCCAAGCAGGTGCGCGACAACATCCATTCGGCGGACCTGATCGCGGCGTTCCACGCCTTCTTCGAGAGCCCGCGTGCGGGTGAGGTCTACAACATGGGCGGCGGACGGGCGAGCAACTGCTCGATGCTCGAGGCGATCACGACCTGTGAACGCCTCACCGGTCGACCGATGACGTGGACGTACGAAGACCGCGCGCGCATCGGCGATCACATGTGGTACATCACCGACTATACCAAATTCCAGATGCACTACCCGCACTGGAAGATCACGTACGATTGCGATCGCATTCTGACCGAGATCGTCGAGCAAAACCGCGACCGATGGCAGGCGGCGGCATGACGCACGCGACAGTGGACGACACGACGACCGGCACAACCATGCCGCCCGTCACATGGGCAGGGAAGCTGACCGTCCTGATTCCCGCGCACAACGAAGGCGCGGGCATCGCGAAAACCGTGCACGCGATCTACGGCGCGCTGCGCGGCGAGGCGATCTCGCACGAGATCCTGGTGGTGCTCGATCACTGCACCGACGACACCGCCAGCGTGCTGAACGCCCTTCGGCAGGATGTGCCGGTGCTGCGGACCGTGGCGAACCGCGGCGCGGGCGGATACGGTTTTGCGATTCGACGAGGGCTGGACGGCATGCAGGGGGATGCGGTGGTCATCGTGATGGCCGACGCGTCGGACGATCCGCGCGACATCGTGCAGTACTACCGGAAGCTCCAGGAGGGGTATGACTGCGCCTTCGGGTCGCGGTTCGTCGCGGGCGCGTCCGTGCGCAACTATCCCATGCACAAGCGGTGGCTGAACCGTTTCGGCAATCTCCTCATCCGGCTGCTGTTCCGCATTCGCTACAACGACACGACGAACGCGTTCAAATGCTTCCGCCGCGAGGTCATCGAGGGTCTCCGGCCATTTCTCTCCAACCACTTCAATCTCACCGTCGAGCTGCCTCTCAAGGCGATCGTGCGGGGATACACCTGGACCGTGGTGCCGACCAACTGGTACGGCCGTGAGAGCGGCGAGTCGAAGTTCGTCATCAAGGAGATGGGGAGCCGCTATCTGTTCATCATCCTGTACTGCCTGATCGAGAAGTACTTCTCGCGCGGCGACTATCTCCGGCCCTCCATGGATTCCGAGACCACGGCGTCGGTCGCCCAGCGCGTGTGACGGACGTCCAGCTCCAGGCGCAGTACGCACTTCGGTTCGAGGGAAAAACCGGGTATCGGCGCCGCGTGTGGGCTGCGCTCGTGGACTACTTCAGCCGCTGGATCCCACCCGACTCCGTCGTGCTCGACGTCGGCTGCGGCTGGGGCGAGTTCATCAACGCCGTGCGCGCGCGGGAGCGTTTCGGGATGGATCTCAATCCGGAATCCGCCCGGCGACTTTCCCCCGAGGTGAAGTTTCTCCACCAGGATTGCTCGGCGAGCTGGCAGGTGCCGCCGGCGAGCCTCGACGTGGTCTTCTCGTCCAATTTCTTCGAGCACCTGCCGGACAAGGAGAGTCTTCGGCGAACGCTCGATCAGGCGTATCGATGCCTCAAGCCGGGCGCGCGCCTCATCTGCATGGGCCCGAACATCAGGTATCTGCCCGGGACGTACTGGGATTTCTGGGATCATTACCTGCCGCTCACGCATCTGTCCATGAGCGAGGGATTACGCCTGGCCGGATTCTCCGTCGAGCGCGCCGTCCCACGGTTTCTGCCGTACAGCATGTCTCAGGGCATGGAGCCGCCCGTCGCGCTTCTTCGGCTGTACCTGCGGATGCCGATCGTCTGGCGGCTGTTCGGGAAGCAGTTCCTGATCGTAGCGGTGAAGGCTCGCTGAATGGCGGGTGGTGCGACGCGGACTGGAGACTGGAGGTGTCTGCTCTGCAGGAACACGAATATCCCGCTGCTCGACCTGTGACCTGCCGCACCAGCTGAACGCGCGATCGCAAGCCGCCGGTTACTTCGGCATTCCACCCGGCGTCTTACTGCAGACGAGGCGCTCGCCTCGCGTCTGCCGACTCCCCTCCCAGCATGTACATCGACCCCGGCGCAGGAAGTCTTCTCTTTCAGGTGATCGCGGCAGGTGCCGTCGGCGTGCTCGCGTCCGTCGGCCGCGTCCGTCGGGCGATCGCGGACTTCTTCGCCAAGCTGCGCGGGCGGTGACCCGGACAGGCGTTGCCGGCTCCCGCGACCCTGCCGGCTTCGTCTATCAACGGGAAGGGCAGCTGCTGCGACAGGTCAACGGCAGCTACCGCGCGTCATTCGAACTCGTGCTCGCGAGCGGCGTGCTGGACGAGCTGCAGGCCGCGGGACTGCTGATCCCGCACGAGACGGCGCCCATCGAGCTCGCGGCTACCGCGGATGCGTGGCGCGTGCTTCGTCCGGAGCGCGTCGGCTTCATCTCGTATCCATACGAGTGGTCGTTCAGCCAGCTTCGTGATGCCGCGCTGCTCACGCTCGACATCGAGGCCCGAGCGCTCGCCCGCGGCATGACGCTGCGCGACGCGAGCGCGTACAACGTGCAATTTCATCGCGGGCGCCCGGTCTTTATCGACACACTGTCCGTCGGACCGCATGGGGACGGCCGCCCGTGGGTTGCGTACAGGCAATTCTGCGAACATTTCCTCGCGCCGCTCGCACTCATGGCGCGGCGCGACGTACGATTGGCCCGGCTGCACGCCGAGTTCGCAGACGGAATTCCGCTCGATCTCGCGAGCCGGCTCCTTGGGCCCGCGTCGTGGTTGCGCGCGTCGCTGGCGCTCCATGTCCATCTGCATGCCCGCGCGCAGAGTCGGTATGCCGACGCCGCCAGCCGTCCGAAACGTGGCGCCGCGCAGATCACGCGCCGTGCGCGGCTCCGACTCGTCGAGCAGCTGCGCCAGACCATCGAGGCGTTGGAGTGGGAGCCTGCGGGAACCACGTGGGCAGATTACGAGACGACGCATGGGTATTCCTCCGACGCCGCGACGGCGAAAGAATCGCTCGTACGCGATCTGCTCTCGGCGGTGTCACCGAAGATGACCTGGGACCTTGGCGCCAACACCGGCCGGTTCAGCCGCATAGCAGCCGACCTCGGAAGTCAGGTGGTTGCCATCGATGGCGACTACGCAGCCGTGGACCAGGCCTACCGCGCCGAACGTGCGCGCAAGGGCGACGCGATTCTGCCGCTCGTGAACGATCTGCTGTCGCCATCCGCGTCGTCGGGCTGGGCCAGCGCGGAACGGCAGTCGCTCGCCGACCGCGGTCCTGCGGACGCGCTGCTCGCGCTCGCGGTCGTGCACCAC
>JBOHTL010000225.1:0-3759 GCA_050733735.1 Gemmatimonadaceae bacterium | reverse complement strand
GTTCATGTGCGCGGCAGTCGCCACGCTCTTCGTCTTCGCGAATTTGTACGCCGTGCGACAGTCGGTCGTGTCGCTCGTGCTGCCGCGACGGATCGGCAACATCGACATCGGCGAGGAAGTACCGCGTCGTCGCCTCACGTGGACGGCCGGCGTGCTGTCCGCGCTGATCGGCCTCGGATTCGCCTGGGCGCAGGATGACTGGAGCGCCTTTTTCGTGGCGCGCGTCGGCGAGCCATTTGGCGAGTCGGATCCGTACTTCGTGACCGATCTCGGCTTCTTCGTGTACAGGCTCCCCTTCGAGCTCTCGCTGTTCCGGTGGACGATGACGATGGTGCTCGTGGTCATCGGTCTCGTGTTGTTGCTCTATGCGCTCACCCCGAGTCTGCGATGGGAGCAGGGCCGGCTGTACATCTCGGGATACGTCCGCCGGCATCTCACGATGCTCGCGGGCGCCCTGCTGCTCGTGCTCGCGTGGCATTACCGGCTCGACATGTACACCGTGCTCGGGCGCGGCAGCGCGATCGACGGGGCGTTCACGTCGCTCGATCACCGCGTCGGCATTCCGGCGAGCCTGGTGCTTGCGCTCGGCACGCTGGGGTGCGGCCTGGTCGTGCTCTGGTCGGGGTGGACGGGACAGCTGCGTCTTGCGTTCGCCGCGCTCACCGGCGTCATCGTTGCCGTCATCTCGGCGCGCCAGATCGCGCCATTCATCGCTTCGCGTGTTCGCGTGGAACGCGATCCCGCCGTGCGCGAGCGGCCGTACGAGGCGACCCGAAAGGGCTACACGCTGCGCGCGTTCGCGGTCGATCGCATCGTTCAGCGGCCGGGCGACAGCACCGTCGTTGCGTTCGCGTCGCTGGCTGACGCGGCGCCTTTCGTGCCCGTGTGGGATGAAACCGCGCTGCTGCAGGCGAACAATCGCATTGCGCCCGGCGCCTCGCTCGGGTGGTTCGTGTCCGACACGTCCATCATCGCGGCGGCGCCGATCCGGGAAGGGAACGCGGTGGTGGCCTACACGGCCGCAGCGGCGGAGGAGAGCGGCAGTCCCGTCCTCGTCCGACCGCTGGAGGACCGCGCGCGGCCGGCCGTGTACATCGTGGCAGATTCGGTCGCACGGCCGATGGTCGTCGCGGACTCCACCGGGCGGATCGCGGCGCCAAGACTCGAGGGTTCGTCGGTGAGACTGCTGCACGCGCTGAGCATGCAGAACCTGCGTCTCTGGCTGGGCGAGCTTCCGTCGCCCATGCCGAAGGTGTTGACGCGTCGCACGGTGCGCGATCGGGTCCGCGCGCTGGCGCCGCTGTTCGCGCAAAGTGAAGGAATCACGCCCCTGTGGGTCGCGGACACGCTCGTCTGGGCCGTGGATCTGTATTCCTCGTCGCGCACGTATCCACTGAGCAGACGCCTGATCATCGCCGGCGAGGAGCGCGCCTACTTCCAGCACGCGGCAACGGCCCTCGTGAACGCGACGACCGGCCGGGTGCTGTTCGTCGCCGATTCCGCGGTCGACCCCGTCGCCAATACGTGGCGGTCGCGTTTTCCCGACTTGTTCGCGCGACCTGGAATGCTTCCGCGCGCGCTGCGGCAACAGCTGCCTCCCGCGCGCGAATCCGCCCGGGCACAGGCGAGCGCGTTCGGACGGTACGGTCCACGCGACGAGAACGCGGTCGAGCGCCATCTGCCGCGCGACAGTGGCCCCGACAGCGCGATTGCCGGAACGCCCGCTCCACTCATCGGCGTTCCGCGTCTCGGCACCACGGCGTATGTCCTTCCGCTCCTGGACAACACCGATCGAATCAACGGACTACTCGTGGCATTGGGCGGCCCAATGCATCGCAGCATCTGGCTGCCCCTGGACGCGGAAGCGCCCATCTGGGACGCGACACTCGACCGCCTGCGAGCGATCGACACGACGAGCGGCGCCGGTCTGCTCGTGCGCGGCTATGTGCGCGCGGTGCCCGTCGGCGGCCACGTGCTGCTGCTTCAGCCCCGGTACGACTGGCGCGGAGGCGGCAGTGGCTCACCCCGCCTGCTGTACGTGTCCGCGGTTCTGGGCGACAGCATTCGCTCGGCGAAAACGTTGTTCGCGCTGGCGGGGCGGCTTCCGGATTCGACGCTCGCGCAGTCGAGCGTGGATTACCGGACGCGCGTGAGACAACTGTATGAGGACATGCGACGCGCGAGCGCCCGCGGGGACTGGGCGGCGTTCGGGCGCGCCTTCGATGCGCTCGGCGCGGTCGTGAGAGCCGGAGGCAGGCCGCAATGACGACGCACCGCATTCCGAGGAAGCGACGGAGCAAGGCGTCGCAGCAGATCACGCCGGTCGCGGTCATCGCCCTCGGTGGCAATGCATTGGCGCCGGGAGGTGAACGATCCAACATCCACGACCAGTTCCGCCACACCCGCGAGAGCCTGGGCCCGATTGTGGACCTCGCGCTCGACGGCTGGAATGTCTGCGTCGTGCATGGCAATGGCCCGCAGGTGGGAGACGAGCTGGTGCGCAACGAGCTCGCGCGCTACGATGCGCCGCCCATGCCTCTTGGCGTGCTGGTCGCGGCGACCGCGGGCTGGATCGGGTACATGATCCAGCAGTCGCTCGAGAATGCGCTGCGGCGGCTCGGCTCACCCCGCGGCGTCGCGACGATCGTGACGCAAGTGCACGTCGATCCGCAGGATCCCGCCCTGACGAATCCGACCAAGTTCATCGGGCGTGAGGTGAACCACAAGCGTGCCGCCGAGCTGAAGAAAGAGGGACACGTGATCAAGAAGGACGGGCACGGCCGCCTGAGGCGCGTCGTCGGAAGTCCGCGCCCGGTCACGATCCACGAGCTCGGCGTCATCAAGACGCTGGTCGACGCCGGCGTTCTCGTCGTCGCCGTCGGTGGCGGGGGCGCGCCCATCTACGATCATCCGCAGTTGGGATGGGAAGGCATCGACGCGGTCGTCGACAAGGATCTCGCCGCCGCAGTGCTCGCCCGCGATCTCGGCGCCGAGCTGCTGCTGATCCTGACCGACGTGGACGCAGTGTATCTCGACTGGGGACAGGCGAGTCAGCGAGCGCTCACCCGCATCACCGCAGACGAGGCCGAGCGACTCGATCGCGACAAACAGTTCGGCGAGGGCAGCATGGCGCCGAAGATCAGGGCTGCGGTAGACTTCGTGCGCCGCACCGGCGGTCGTGCCGTGATCACCGAGCTGGCGCGCGGCCGCGACGCGGTTCGCGGGAACGCGGGAACAACGATTACAGCATCATCGGAGAACGAGTGAACATTCACGAATATCAGGCGAAAGAGCTGCTTCGCGCCGAAGGAGTGCCGATGCCGGCCGGCGAAGTGGCGCAGACGCCGGACGAAGCAGAAGCGATCGCGCGGCGCATTGGCGGCCCGGTCGTGGTCAAGGCGCAGGTGCATGCCGGCGGCCGCGGCAAGGCAGGCGGCGTGAAGCTGGCAAAGAACGCGCAGGAAGCGCGTGAGCATGCCGGCAGGATCCTGGGCATGCGGATCAAGGGACTGACGGTGTACAAGGTACTTGTGACCGCCGCGGCGGACATCGCGAGCGAAGCATACGTCGGCATCATCGTCGATCGCGCCGCGAAGAAGCCGTTATTCATGGTCAGCCCGGCCGGCGGCATCGACATCGAGGAAGTCGCCGCGAAAACGCCCGAGAAGATCATGAAGCTGCCGATCGATACCCGATACGGCGTCACGCCGTATCAGGCGTCGCAGCTTGGCTTCTTTCTCTACGACGACCTGACAAAGG
>JBOHTL010000224.1:0-5023 GCA_050733735.1 Gemmatimonadaceae bacterium | reverse complement strand
GCCAGAGCGCCGGCGAGGCCGACGACCAGCCCGATGATCACGATCACCATCCCCTGCTTCATCATCGATGCCAGCACCTGACCCGGCTTGGCCCCCAACGCGACGCGGATGCCGATCTCGTTGACGCGCTGATTCACGCCGTACGCCACGACGCCGCCAAGTCCACCTGCCGTGATGGCAAGCGCCAGCACAGCGAACGAAAGCAGCAGCACGGTCGTCGTCCTCGGCTCCGAGAGGCGCTGACCGCGCAGCTCGTCCAATGTCTGCATCGACGTCAGCGGCTGCTTGTCGTCCAGCTCGCGCACCGCGCTTCGAAGCCGCGGACCGACCGATTGTGGATCCGCCCTCGTGCGCATCAGGACGCGGATGTCAGACGGCGCAAAGACGAAATACGGCAGGTAGATCTGATCCGAGATGCTGTTCGACGGTCCATTCTGGTAGACGTCGCCCACCACGCCGACGACGCGAAACCATCGCCGGCCGTTGAACGACACTTCGGCTCCCAGCGGATCCGATGCGGCCCACCAGGTCTCGGCGAGACGCTTGCTGATCACGACGGGGACGTCGACGGTATCGCGATCCGCGTCGGAGTACAGCTCGCCGCGCAGCAGCGGCACGCCGATGGTCTTGAAGTACTCGGCGCTGGCAACCGTCACATCCGACTGCGGACCAGGATCGCTGGAACTGGCCGCTTCGCGTCCAAGTATCTGGAAAGGCTGACTCGACGGCTGGCCGTTGAGCAATGGGAAATCGCTCGAGAATGCCACGGTTTGCACGCCCGACTGTCCTTTGAGCCGCTGCATCAACGCGTCGGCGAATTGCAGAATGACCGAATTGGTGGTGTAGCGCGACCAGTTGAGGTCCACTCGCGCGGTCATGACGTCGCTCGTCTCGAATCCGCCGTCCACGCGCTGCAGCGCGACCAGGCTGCGCACCATGAGCCCTGCGCCGATGAGGAGGACGAAGGCGAGGGCCACCTGCGCGGCCACGAGGGCGTCGCGCAGCCTTCCCTCGCGACGGCCGGCGCTCGTGGAGACAGCACCATCGCGCAGCGCGATGCTCAGCGCCGGCGAGCGACCCAGGGGCGTCAGCGCGGCGACCAGTCCGACGACGACGCTCACCGCGAGCGCGAATCCCAGGACGACTGGATCGAGAGTGATCTCCTCCGCGCGCGGCGTGACGCGCGTCGCGAAAGCCCGCAGCAGCCCGAGCCCGCTCCACGCGATGAGTACGCCGAGCCCTCCGCCGAGGACGGTCACGACGAGGCTTTCCGTCACCAGCTGTCTGAAGATGCGCGACCGATCGGCACCGAGGGCTGAGCGGAGGGCGATCTCGTGGCCGCGCCGCAGCTGCCGAGCGAGCGTCAGGTTCGCAAAGTTTGCCGCCGCGATCAGCAGGACGAACCCCGCCATCCCGAGGAGCGTGAGGAAGAGAGGCCGCGACCTGCTCGTCATCTCCTCCCGCACGGACGTCGCGGAGAAGCTCAGCTGCCGCGCGGTCGGATAGTTCTCCGGATACACGGCGTGCAGTCGCTTCGCGACGCTGGTGAGTCCGGTGCGAGCCTGTTCCATGGTCTGTCCCGGCTTGATCGCCGCGTAGACCTGAAGCATCCGTCCGTTGCGCGAATTCATCACCTGCGGGTTCGAGCGGAACGGGCACGAGCCCGCGGGCATCCAGACGTCGTTGTTCCCCGGGTATGCCGGGAGCGGCGGGAGCACGCCGACGACGGTGTGTACGCGATCGTTCATGGTCAGCTGCGCACCGATGACCCCGGGATCACCGGCGAAGTGCTGCATCCAGTAGCGGTGGCCGAGCACCAGCACCCCGGGCGCGCCGACGTTCTCCTCGCCGGGCAGGAAGAGACGACCGAGCAGCGGGCGCACGCCGAGCATGTCGAAGAAGTTGTCCGAGACGACGCCCGTCTGGAGACGCTGCGGCTCTCCCCGTCCGTAGAACTGGAAGGGCATCGAGTGGTACTCCGAGGCCGCCGCGAGCTCGGGCACCTGCGCGCGCAGGTCCTGCAGCTCGGGCACCGATATGCCGATGTGCGGCGCCGTCGACGAGGGCTGCTGGATGTGGATCAGCCGGTCGTTCGCGGCATACGGCAGGCGTCGCAGGAGGGCGCCATTGACCATCGAGAAGACGGCGGTGTTCGCGCCCACGCCAAACGCAATCGTGAGGATGCAGAGCAGCGTGAAGCCGGGAGTCTTCGCAAGGGTGCGGGCCGCGTAGCGGACGTCCTGGAGGAGTAGGCTCATGCGGGACACTACCGCGAGCGTCGCTGCAGGCGGTGCGCGCATGGTGCCGGATTTGTGCGAGATCTGTGAAGGGCGTTCGTTGGGTGGGACGGCACGCGCGCCCGGTCGTATCTTGCGTCGTGCGCTTTCCCCTTCCCCTGGCGCTGCTTCTCGCCAGCCTCGGACTCACCGCCGTCGCCGCGGTCGAGTCGCATCGCGCGGTCCGGTCCCAGCGCGAGACCGCCGATCGGGCCATGCGCGAGCTCGCGAGCTTCGCGGCGTGGAGCTACAACGAACGACTGGAGCTCCGGCTGTCCGCGATGCTGCGCGAGGCGTTGGGCGCCGTGAACCACGGGGATTTCGTACACGAGCATCCGCCGGTCCCGAGCGCGCGGCACCTGTCGCACTACCTCCCGTTCGATTCCCGCTGCAACTGCCATCGCACCTATTTCGGTCCGGACCCCATCGCGGCATTTGCGTTCGAGCTGGGCGACCGTGATCCGGCGCTCGCGCTCAACATGGATCGCGATCAGCATTTCGCCTGGGAGTTCGACCGCGCAGGCCTGGCGCTGAGGTCTCCTCCGGACGTGTCTTCCCGCCCGGCCGGCACCTCGCCACGCGAATCGCGTTGGATCGTCGACACGATCACCCGTCTCACGAGATCGACGCCGACGCCCTCGCGCGGCTTCACCCTCCTGATGCCCGCTGACGCCGAGCGCGCGATCGCCTACACGCTCATGCCAACGGCGTGGGGCGACACGATGGTGTACGGATTCGAATACCCGCGCGACGGGCTTGCCGACGTGGTGAGCGACGTCCTGGACGATCCCGGTCTCCTCCCCGCGACGTTCACCGGAGGGCTCCCGAATCGAGACGTGGTGACGGTGCGCGTATCGGACGCCAAACCGGCACCGCTGTTCGTGTCGGCCGCTGGCGAAGCGTCGCCGCACAGAGCGCGTCTTCAGATGGCGCCCCACTTCGGACATCTCACACTCGACGTGGCGGTGAACCCCGAGCGGGCCAACGCTCTGGTACCGGGCGGCACCATTCCGCTGCGCTCGCGTCTGCCCATTCTGCTCGGTGTGCTGGCGATCGCCGCCGCCCTGTCCGTCGTCGCGGTCATGCAGCTGAGACGCGAGACCGCGCTCGCGCAGATGCGCTCCGATTTCGTCGCGAACGTGTCGCACGAGCTGCGCACACCGCTCACCCAGATCAAGCTGTTCACCGAGACGCTCCGCAGCGGCCGCGCCGCGACGGCCGAGCAGCGCGACTGGTCACTTGGCCACATCGAGCGTGAGACGACACGGCTGGCGTCACTCGTGGACAACGTGCTGCGATTCCAGGCGGGCACACGAGCAGGCGGTAAGGCGACTGCGGTGCCGGTCGACGTCGCGGCGGCGAGCCGCGAGATCGTGGGAGATTTCGCGCCGATCGCGGCGTCGCGCGACGTCACCCTGCGCACCCGCATCGAGGACACACCGACGGTCCGGATGCAGCCCGACGCACTGCGTCGCGTGCTCGTCAACTATCTCGACAACGCCGTGAAGTATGGGCCGTTGGGTCAGACGGTCGACGTCGACGTGTCGGCGCACGACGGCTCGGTCGTCGTCGCGGTGTCGGATCAGGGGCCGGGCGTGCCAGCGTCAGAGCGGGAAGCCATCTGGCAGCCCTTCACCCGCGGCAGCGCGGGGGGCTCGGTCGCTGCGGGAAGCGGTATCGGCCTTTCCGTGGTGCGGGAGATCGCCGCCGCCCATGGCGCGCGCGCGTACGTCGAGTCGCGGCGCGAGACTCGCGGCGCTCGCTTCGTTCTTTCCATCCCACTGAATGGCCGCTCGTGATTCGGATGTCCTCGACGGCCGCCCGGATTCTCATCGTCGAGGACAATGCCGATCTCGCTGCCGGCGTCGAGTACAACCTGAAGCTTGAAGGCTACGACGTCCGCATCGCGGAGGACGGTCCGACCGCGGTCACGATCGCATCGCAGTGGCGTCCGCAGCTCGTGCTGCTCGACCTCATGCTGCCGGGGATGGATGGCTACAAAGTCCTCCAGACGCTGCGTTCGCAGCCGGATGGCAGCGCCATACCGGTGATAATTCTTTCAGCGCGGGGCGAGGAGGCCGACAAGGTGCGCGGCTTCCGGCTGGATGCCGACCAGTACGTGACCAAGCCATTCAGCGTCCTGGAGCTGATCGAGCGCATCGGCGCGCTGTTGCGTCGCTCGTCTCGCGCTGCTCCGGGTAGGGCGACCGGCGAGCGCATCGAGTTCGGGCGCGTGGTCGTCGATACCTCCGCGCGCACGGTAACCAGGGATGGTCGCACAGTCACGCTCACTCCCAAAGCCTTCGAGCTGCTGCTTGCGCTCGTTCATCGCCAGGGTCGCGTCGCCTCGCGCGCCGAGCTGCTGCGCGAGGTGTGGGGGTACGGCAGCTTCGTGTTGAGCCGAACGGTGGACTCACACATCGCCGAGCTGCGGCGGAAGCTCGAGGACGACCCCGGCTCGCCCCGGCACATCGTCACGGTCTGGAAGGTCGGATATCGCTTCAGTGCATGAACGACGTTCTCGGCACCGCGTCGACAAGAAATGATGCGACGCGGGTAAGTTCTCGGCGGCGCTGCGCGCCGGTGGGCAGGCGCCGGCTCACCGCCGCGCGAAAGCGCGGTGCCGAGAACCCACGGCGGCCGTATGTCTACTTCACGGCCGCTGGCCGAGAACGCAGTTCTCGCGGGGCCGAGAACGGTTTTACCGCGGTACCGGCCGACTCCGGAGCTCGGACACCGTACCGTCC
>JBOHTL010000223.1:0-3902 GCA_050733735.1 Gemmatimonadaceae bacterium | reverse complement strand
CGTCTACGGCGATGTCGAGCGGCCGTCGCGCGTCATGGTGCGCGCGCTCGATCGCAACGGCCAGCCATTCGAGACGCAGGCGAGCGAGCTGCTCGCGCGCTGCCTCCAGCACGAGATCGATCATCTGCATGGCAAGCTGTTCATCGACTATCTCAGCGTCCTGAAGCGCCGGTCCGCGCTCAGCAAGTGGTCGAAGGCGAAGGACCGGTATCCGGGGTACATCCGCAAGCTCACGCAGGAAGAGGTGGCGGAGCACCATCGCGACGAGGAGCTCTAGATGCGCGTGCTCTTCTGGGGCACGCCGGAGTTCGCGACGCCGCCGCTGCGCGCGCTGGTCGGGGAAGGCTTCGACGTCGCCGGCGTCGTCACGCAGCCGGACAAACCAGTGGGGCGCAGCAGGTCGAGGCTGCAGCCGCCGCCGGTGAAACAGGTCGCCGTCGAAGAGGGTTTCCAGGTCCTCCAGCCGGAAAAGCCGCGCGGCGACGCATTCCTCGCGCAGCTGCGTGAGCTCGCGCCCGACATCTCCGTTGTCGTCGCGTACGGCCACATTCTACCACAGGCGGTCATCGATCTGCCGCCGCGCGGCACGCTGAACATCCACGCCTCGCTGCTGCCCGAGTACCGCGGCGCTGCGCCGATCCAGGCGGCGTTGCGCGACGGACTGGAATGGACGGGCGTCTCGATCATGCGGATGGTCGAGAAGCTGGATGCGGGCCCCGTGATCCTGCAGCTCGGCACGCGCGTGAACGAGGACGAGACGTATGGCGAGTTGTCGCTGCGATTGTCGGAGCTCGGAGCCGCGGCCCTGATCGAAGCGCTCGCGCTCATCGAGGCCGGTGCGGCGCGGGAGACGCCACAGAATGACGCGCTCGCGACCTACGCCGCGAAAATAGACCGCGAGCTGACGCGTGTGGATTGGACGCAGAAAGCAGCAGCCGTGGCGCGCATGATACGCGCCTATGACCCGCGGCCCGGCGCCTTCACCAGGCTTCGCGGCGCCGAGGTGAAGCTCTTCGGCGCACGACCGGTTCTCGCCGAGGAAGTCTCCGCGCCCGGAACGGTCATTGCCACCATGCGCGATGGAGGGGGGGGAGGGCTCGTCGTTGCGTGCGGCGAACGGGGGACCGCACTCCGCGTTCTCCAGGTGCAGCCCGCTGGAAAAAAGCGAATGGGCGGCGAGGATTGGTTGCGTGGGCGCGGAATCGCGCTCGGCGACCGGTTCGAGTGAGGCAAACCCGGTATCTTTGGTCTCATGAGTGAAGATGGCGGCGGCGCTCGCACCGCGACGCGTGCGGGTGGCGTGACCGAAGCGCGGCACGTCGGCGCGGAGATCTGCGCGGATCTGCGGCGGGGCGAGCTGCTCGATTCGACCTTCGACCGACAGAGCGCGCGTCTCGAACCGCGCGATCGGCGCTTCACACGCGAGCTGGTGTATGGGATGCTGCGGCGCCGGGCATGGCTGGACGCGCTGCTGGATGGGCGGGTGCGCGGCGGTTTGTCGCGGCTCGACGTCGATCTCCTCGACCTGATGCGGCTCGGCGCGTATCAGCTGCTTCACATGCGAAGCGTCCCCGCGTACGCCGCCATCGCGCAGACCGTGGAGCTGGCGAAGCGGCGACATGGCGTGGGGGCCGCGCGGTTGACGAACGCGGTTCTCCGCCGGCTCGATCGCGAGCGCGACGCATTGAACGTCGATCTTCCCGCCGATCCGATCGACGCCCTTGCTTTGGTCGAATCGCATCCGCGCTGGCTCGTCGCGCGCTGGGTCGCGCGGTGGGGCGAAGACGAGACGCGTCGTCTGCTCCAGGCGAACAACGCCGAGGCACCCCTGGTGGCGCGGCCCATCCATGCCGTGCGAGAGCAGGTCGAGGCGTCGCTCGAAGCGGCGGGAATCGCGGTCGCCGACTCACCGCTCGTGCCGGACAGCATCGTGCTCGCGAGCCCGATCACCGCGCTGACCGAGCTGGGCGCGTTCCGCCAGGGCTTGTTCCATCTGCAGGATCCCGCGTCGACGCTCGTCACCATGTACGCGGCGCTTCCGGAGAACGGGGCTGCACACGTCGCGGATGTGTGCGCGGCGCCCGGTGGAAAGTCGGTGGAGCTGTCGCGTCGCGCGCACACGGTGTACGCGAGCGATCTGTCGCTCCCGCGGCTGCGTCGTGTCATCGAGAACATCAGGCGGATGGACCTCTCGACCGTGTTCGCGTATGTCGCCGATGCGCGACGGCCCGCGATTCGTGAGGTGGATGCCGTGCTCATCGACGCGCCGTGCACGGGCACGGGGACGTTCCGTCGTCACCCCGACGCGCGCTGGCGGCTGAGAGCGTCCGACCTGGCGGTCATGGCCGCGCTGCAGCGCGAAATCCTGAGGTCGGCGTCAGCCATCGTGAAACCCGGCGGGATGCTGGTGTACAGTACCTGTTCGCTGGAGACCGAGGAGAACGATACGCAGGTGGAGCGCTTCCTGACGGAACACAAGAACTGGAGACTCGACCCGCCCGCGGAAGGCGCGGTACCCGCCAGCGTGATGGACGCCGGGCGGCTGCGCGTTCTGCCCCAGCGACACGGTACCGACGGCGCCTTCGCCGCGAGGCTCCGGAGGCTGGCGTGACCTGGCGCGCGCGCCTGCGCCGGCTGCTTCCATATGTGATGGCAGTGGTCGGCGGGTTTCTGCTGGCCTTTCTGGTGGTCGCGTTCTTCGTCTTCCCCGCGGGGGTCATTCCACAGGATGTTCGAGTGCCCAACGTCGTCGGACTCACCCTCTCTGAGGCGACGCGGAGTCTCGAGCAGCGGGGTTTCAAGGCGCAGCGCGGCGAACAGCGCTTTCACAACGCCGCGCCGCGAGGCACCGTGCTGGAGCAGGACCCGGTCGCCGAGACCCCCGAGCAGACGGGAACGGTGGTGACGCTCATCGTGAGTGCCGGGCAGCGCATCGGAACCATTCCGCCGGTGATCGGCATGACGCGTGAGCTCGCGCTCAACGCGCTCGAGAGCGCGGGCTATCATGCGGGGCAGGTCACGATGCGACCGAGCAACGAACCACGCGGGGCGGTCATCGATTCCCGTCCGCGTCCAGGAACCCAGGCGCCGATGCCGAGCGCGGTCGCGCTGGTGGTGAGCGAGGGACCCACGACGATTCTCGTCCCCGATCTCATTGGACGCTCCGTCACGGACGCGACCCAGCTGCTGCGGCAGGTCGGTCTCAACGTCGGCGACATTCAGTACGAGGGCGGCGGAGGGGCGGTGGCCGACGCCAGCGCGGTTGTGGTGATGCAGACGCCGCCGTCCGGAAGCCAGGTGACGGGCGCGTCGAGAGTGAACATCGTCGTCGGCCGAATGCCGAGGGATTGAGCGCGGTGACACGCGGAAACCACAGACCGACCCGGATCGCTCCGTCGTTGCTCAGCGCGGATTTCTCGCGACTGGCGGAGGAAGTCGCGCTCTGCGAGTCGGGGGGCGCCGACTGGCTTCATGTCGACGTGATGGACGGCCAGTTCGTCCCGAACCTGACCTTCGGCACCAAGGTCATCGAGACGGTGAGGAAACTGACGAAGCTCCCGCTCGACGTTCACCTCATGGTCGTTCATCCGGAGAAATACTTCGACGACTTCGCGGCCGCGGGAGCGACGAATCTCACCATCCATGTGGAGGCTGCTCCGCATCTGCATCGTCAGGTGCAGCGCATCCGCGAACTGGGCTGCTCGCCGGGCGTCGCGCTGAACCCCTCTACGGGACTCGAGACGGTGCGGGAAATCATTTCGGACATCGATCTGCTGCTCGTGATGACCGTGAATCCGGGCTTCGGCGGACAGAGCTTCATCGAGAACGTGCTGTCGAAGGTCGCGCGCGCGCGCGACATGCTCGATGCCGCGCGATCGGGCGCCACCCTCGAAGTGGACGGC
>JBOHTL010000222.1:0-3213 GCA_050733735.1 Gemmatimonadaceae bacterium | reverse complement strand
TCGCGGCTCGGCGCCGATCCGTCGGTGATCGGCAAACCGCTGATGGTGAATGGCAAAGCGACGACGATCATCGGAGTGGCGCCCGAGAGCTTCAATGGCACGACGTACGGCTCACGTCCGGGATTCTTCGCCGCGCTCGTCTCGGTGGCGACGCTCGAGGGACGCGAGATCGACAACCGGCGGGCGTATTACATCTACGCCTTCGCTCGCCTGACGCCCGCGGCGACGATCGAGCAGGCGCGCACCGCGCTGAATGCCGTCTATCAGCCGATCATCCGGGAAATCGAAGCGCCGCTGCAGGTGGGGATGCGCGATTCCGTGAAGGCGCGCTTTCTCGAGAAGCAGGTCATCGTCGAGCCGGGGAGCCGAGGCCAGAGCAGTCTGTTCGACGACGCCGGCGGACCGGTCCTGATGCTCTTCGCGATCACTGGACTCGTGCTGCTCATCGCGTGCGCCAACATCGCCAACCTCCTCATGGCGCGCGCCACCAATCGCGAGATGGAGATGGCGGTGCGGCTCTCGCTCGGCGCGACGCGCAGGCAACTCCTCGGCCAGCTTCTCACCGAGTCGGTGTCGCTCGCGTTCATCGGCGGGGTCGCCAGTCTGCTCTTCGCGTCGTGGACGCTGCGCGGCGTGTCCGCGCTCCTTCCGCCGCAGGTGAGCTCGGAGCTGTTCCTGGGCATGAACTGGGCGGCCGTGACATTCGCGGCAATACTCTCACTGGCAACCGGCATCGCGTTCGGCCTTTTTCCGGCGCTGCACAGCACGCGTCCCGACCTCGTCACGGCGCTGCGCAACAATTCAGGGAAGCTCGCGGGCGGCCGCACCGCGCGGCGCTTCCGCACGTCGCTCGCGACGGCCCAGATCGCCCTCGCGATGGCGCTGCTCATGAGCGCGGGATTGTTCCTCAAGAGCCTCTGGAAGGTCAGCCGCGTGGACCTCGGCGTACGCGTCGAACGGCTGCTCACGTTCTCGGTATCACCGGCGCAGAACGGCTATGACTCGGTGCGCATCCGCGCGCTGTACGAGCGCATCGAGGAGGAAATCGCGGCGCTGCCGGGGGCGTCGGCCGTGACCTCCGCCCGGGTTCCGCTCATCGCGGGCAACAGCTGGAACAATTCGGTGAAGGTCGACGGGTTCACGCCGGATGCCAACAACACCGCGCAGTCCAGCTTCAACGCGGTGGGAGCAGGACACTTCCGGGCCATCGGCGTCGATCTGCTCGCGGGACGCGAGTTCACCTGGGCCGACGACATCGGACGCCCGAAGGTCGCCATCGTGAATGAGACGTTCGCGAAGAAGTTCGGGCTCGGAGCCAATCCGGTAGGAGAGCGCATGGCCCAGGGATCCCACGACACCATCCCGCTGGACATCGAGATCGTGGGGCTCGTGCGCGACATGAAATACTCGAGCGTGAAGCGCGACATCCCGCCGGTGTTCTTCCTGCCGCATCGGCAGCAGTCGAACGTGGGCCGGTTGAACTTCTACATTCGCACGGATGCGGATCCAGCGGCCATGCTGCGCGCGATTCCGCCGCTCGTGCAGCGTCTCGACCCCATGCTGCCCATCGAGGATCTCCGCACGATGCCCGAGGAGATTCGTCTCAATACTTTCGAAGACCGGATGATCAGTACGCTTTCCGCGTCGTTCGCCGTGCTGGCCACGATTCTCGCGGCGATCGGGTTGTACGGCGTGCTTGCGTACTCGGTTGCGCAGCGGACGCGCGAGATCGGCGTGCGCATGGCGCTGGGCGCGGACGCCTGGATGGTGCGCGCGCTGGTGCTGCGTCAGGTCGGGCTCATGGTGGTCATCGGGGCTGTGATCGGCCTCGCGGGAGCCGTCGCGCTGGGCAAGGTCGCGCAGTCGATGCTGTATCAGATGAGCGGCTCGGATCCGCTCGTCATGGCCGCCTCGACGGTGCTGCTTGGGCTCATCGCGCTGGCCGCGGGCTACGTGCCCGCGGTGCGGGCGTCGCGCGTGGATCCCATGCAGGCGTTGCGATACGAATAGACAGAGTCATTCAGATGTATCGCCGCGAACCGCCCAGACGCGCGCGATCAGCTCGATCGACCCATCCGGATGCAATATCGTTTCCGTCAGCGCTCCCGTGCCGCATCCGACGTCGACCCAGGATGCGCCTGGGGCGACGTTGAGCCACGAAACGAACTCGCGCGCAACCAGGCGGCTCCAGCGCCCGACGTAGGGCTCGTACGCCGCCGCAACAGCCCAAACATCGGTCGAAGTCATCGCAGATCTTACGAGTCCCAGGCAATTGGGCAGGGGGATGCTGAAGCTCTCATGGGAGCACCACGAACGAACCCACGTCGAATACAACGACTCGAACCGGTCGTCCCCCAAGGTTGGCGCGCGTGATCCCTTCCGGTTTCAGGGCGCGCGGGAACGTCCTGAGTTCGCGCGGAGTGCTGCCGGGAGTACCGTCCCACTCGAATACGCGGAAATCGCGGGTCTCATCGTTGAGCGCCGCGCCGGTGACGACCATGAAGCTGTTCGTGACCGAATCGTGCTCGATGGCGCGTAGCCCGGCACCGCCGAGCGGGATTCGAATGGCGGCGCTGTCGAGCCGGATGTTGTTCACCGTGAAAGGACCCGCCGAATCGCGGAACCCGACGGGGATCACGAGCGCATGTTCGCCGTCGACCGGCGCGCGCAGCGCCAGCAGCAGACGATGTGCACGGGGATCCCAGGCCAGCCCTTCGATGTTCAGCACTTCATCGCCCACGCGATCAGCAGTGCCGCGCAGTTCAGGAACATTCGCCGCGAGCCACGCCTTGAGTCCCTGAATGCGCTCGACGGCGCTGATGCGATTGGCCACTGTATCGAAGGTGAATCGCACCAGCCCGTCGCCCTCGAAGCCGGTCCGTTTGGACTGCGACCCTACCAAATAGAAGTAGCGACCATCGCTCGTGATACCCTCGGGGTCAGTCACGTCCGCCGCAATCGGGACGGCGGTCGCATCGCCGAGCTGAGAACCGTCGGGTCGCAGCCGCATCAAGAAGATTTCCTCTTCCTTTCCGTCGTCCACGAACAGAAAGCGGTCGGTGCCGGCGACGTGTGCCACGCCCGACGCCTCGAAGTTGCCCCCGGCGATCGCGCGCAGCTGCAATCCTCCGCCGCCAGCTCCCGCGCTCGCGATCGCGACCTCGCCGCGCTCGTCGCGCTCGTCGCGATCGAGCGCCGGGATCGCGAACACGG
>JBOHTL010000221.1:0-2183 GCA_050733735.1 Gemmatimonadaceae bacterium | reverse complement strand
GCGCAATTCGATGATTGCGCCTGAGGAATTCTTCACGACCTCCTGGCAGGTGATGAAGTAGCCGTAGCGCAGACGCACCTCGCGCCCCGGAGCCAGACGGAAGAACTTCTTCGGCGGATTCTCCATGAAGTCGTCGCGCTCGATATACAGCTCGCGAGAGAAAGGCACCTTGCGCGATCCGGTGAGCGGCACGTCGTGCGGATAGTATGAGGCGTCGAGCTCCTCGACCTGACCTTCCGGATAGTTCGTGAGCACGACCTTGATGGGATTCACGACGCACATCACGCGCGGCACGCGCATGTTGAGGTCGTTCCGGATCGCATGCTCGAGCGTCGCGAGCTCGGTGCGCTGCGGCTTGCGCGTGACGCCCGCGGTGACCGCAAAATCGCGAAGCGCCTGTGGCGTGACCCCTCGCCGCCGCAAACCGGACACAGTGGGCATGCGGGGATCGTCCCATCCCGTGACTGCCTTGGCGTTCACGAGACGCAGCAGCTTTCGCTTGCTCACCACCGTGTACTCGAGCTCGAGCCGCGAGAACTCGGTCTGCTCGGGCGGCCGCTCGAAGCCGCACTCGCGCACGAGCCACTTATAGATGTCGTTGTTGTCCTTGAACTCGAGCGTGCAGAGCGAGTGCGTGATGCCTTCGATCGCGTCCGACAGCGGGTGCGCGAAATCGTATAGTGGATACAGACACCATTCGTCGCCCTGACGATAATGGTGCGCATGCCGGATCCGCAGCAGCACCGGATCGCGCATGATCATGTTCGGGTGCGACATGTCGATCTTCGCGCGCAGCACGTGCGCCCCGTCGGAAAACTCCCCCGCCTTCATGCGGCGCAAGAGATCGAGACTCTCGTCCACCGGGCGATCGCGGTACGGGCTGTTCCTGCCGGCGACGGTCACGGTGCCGCGTCCCTCGCGAATCTCGTCCGCGGTCTGCGAATCGACATACGCCTTCCCGTTGTTCACCAGCAGCTCAGCGAACTCGTACAGCTTGCCGAAGTAGTCGCTGGCATACAGCTCGGCGTCCCACTCGAAGCCGAGCCATTCGATGTCGTTCTTGATGGCCTCCACGTACCTGATGTCCTCCGTCTCTGGATTCGTATCGTCGAAGCGCAAATTGCAGCGGCCCCCGAATTCGCCGGCGATTCCGAAGTTCAGGCAGATGGACTTGACATGGCCGATGTGCGGAAACCCGTTCGGCTCGGGAGGGAAGCGGGTCGCGATCGGCCGTCCGAAACGGTTGCTGGCAACGTCGTCCGCGACCATCTCGCGGATGAAGTCCTGCGGCCGCGAGGGCGCGGGTGCGGTATCGGGCGAATCTGACAAAGCGTGAGACACTGGTGCGGTCGAAGCTCAAGGCGTTCTGAAAGATAGCCAACCATGGCGAGCCTCAGGCGACCGTGGCGATCGCTGTCGCGATGAGCGCCGTCGCCCACAGCGCATTCACATTGATCCACGCCTTGCGCAGGAGGCGCAGACCGAGCTGGGAATACACGAGCCATGCGATGGCTCCGGCCACCAGCAGGTAGCTGACAGTATGCGCCAGGGCGACGACCAGCCCAGCCGTGCCCGCAACCCCGGTGGCGGAACCGTGATGCGCGTGCTCAGCTCCCGGTGATGCGAGCACGAACGGCAGTACCATGAGACCCGCGCCGTGCGCCGACGATACGATGAACGACCAGATGGTGAGATCCCGCGCGCCAACGGTCATTCCCGCGCGCGACCAGCCGGGATGCGAGTGTCGCGCGAAATGAAAGATTCCGAATGCCAGCAGAGCGGTTGCAGCTCCCCAGCGTACGATCGAGAGCGGCAGGACGCGTCCCGCTGCCATGGCGACTCCGACGGCCGCCACGACAGCGAGCGCATGACCAAGGGCCAGCGGTCCGAGCGCGCGCCACACCGCGCGCCCGCTCTGCGACTGCAGCCCCAGCGAGACGGCGAACAGCCACCCCATCGCCGGGTTGACGCCGTGGAAGGCGCCGAGCATCACGACTGAGCCCAGCGATCCCATCGACCCGTCGAACATCACGCGTAGCAGAACGAGTCGGATGACGCGTCGCCCCCTTCGAGGCGTACCTGGTGCGGCCGCAGGCCGGCCTCGATGTCCACGAGGAATCGCGAGTCGAACGCGATGCCACCGGACGGGCTCACGTCGAGCTTTGCAACCCATCCCTCGATCC
>JBOHTL010000220.1:0-5961 GCA_050733735.1 Gemmatimonadaceae bacterium | reverse complement strand
CTTCGCGCCCTCGATCACTTCCTTCACCCTCACCTTTTCGGCGCCGGGGTCCTGCGCGGGCGTGATCGTTTCGGAGCGGCCGGCTTTGGCATTCGGCGCCGGCGTGAACGCCGCCGGGCGCACGGAGAATACAGCCGGCGTGCCTTTCACCTCGAGCGTGACGATCACCTTGTTGGCGTAGCCGGGGTGCTTCACCAGGATTGCATCGCTGCCGCTCCCCGAGAACGACAGCACGTCCGACACGATCGCGGCGTCGAGGCGCGCGGCCACGCGCGGCGTGAGATCGCGGCCCTGCGACGAGAAGGGCACGAGCACCGCGCGGTACCCCGACTTCGCGCGCTCCGCGAGCGTCGCGGCGATGCTCTCGCGCGCATACGTGGCGAATCCCGCGTGTTCGCACACCAGGATCACGTCCGCGCCGTACTGGCCCAGCTGCGCCGCCTTTGCCGCGACTCCCGGCGGGCCGGCGAGCAGCGCGTGCACTTCGCCGCCACCGAGCGCGTCGGCCAGCGCACGTCCCGCCGTGACGATCTCGAGCGCAACTTTGCGGAGCTCCGCGCGGCGCGTCTCCGCGAATACGAGAACGTTGGGCATCAGAGTACTTTCGCCTCCTCCTGGAGGAGCCGCACGAGCTCCGGAACGGCGTCTTTCCCCTGCCCGACGACGCGTCCCGGCGGCCGCTCCGGCGGCAGCTCCATCGATTTCACCGTGACCCGCAGGTTCCCGAGCTGGGCGGGCTTCGTCTCCAGCGGCTTCTTCTTCGCCGCCATGATGCCCTTGAGCGACGGATAGCGCGGCCGCGCGATTCCTTCGTCGATGGTGACGACGGCCGGAAGCGAAAACTCCACCATTTCTCCCGCACCCTCGAGCTCCCGTCGCGCGGTGCCGCGGCCGTTCGCGAGCTCCAGCGTGGACGCCGCAGTGACGCACGCCACGCCAAGCAGTTCCGCGGTCGCGGTACCGACGATGCTGGCGGACGTATCGAACGCATACTTGCCGAAGAGCACGAGATCGAAGCTTCCGGTCTTGAGCTCGGTCGCGAGTGCCCGAGCAACGGCGAGCCCGTCGAAGACCGCGGCATCAGACTTGAGGTGAACCGCGCGGTCCGCTCCCATGCTCATGGCTTTCCGCAGCGTTTCCTGCACGGCATCGGGTCCGACGGCGAAGACTACCGTCTCACCTGGTCCCTGCTTTTCGTTGAGCTGCAACGCAACTTCGACGGCGTAACTCGCGAAGTCGTCCATGTCGAATTTCAAACCGGATTCGTCGATGCCGGAGCCGCCCGCAATTTTGAACCGCGACTCGGAATCCGGTGTACGCTTGACGCAGACGGCGATTTTCATGGCGACAAAAGATAGTCTGGTCCGTTGTGCAATACTCGTACTCCTGACCGCTCGCTCCGCGAGCGCGCAGGTAGTGGAGATGCCCGTGCCGTTCGACAGCGCGGCCAACGTTCGCGCCGTGACTCCGGCGCTCGCGATGCGACTCGGCCTGCAGCCACCGTCCTGGCCCGTGACGGGCGATTTCGTGCAGGCACGCCTGTACAGCGTCAGCACCGGCGGCACCGTGCTCGTGGTCGAGCGCCGCGACGGAGCGCTGGAGCGCTACATGCTGGGCGATACGCAGGTCGGGTCGCTGCGATCGACGATCGAGGCGGCAGCCGCGCTGACCGGAAATCGCGTCGCTGAGGATCGGCCAGAGGTCATTTCCGAGCCTGCGCGCGGCGCGTTCCTCCGAAATCAGATGATTCTCGCCGCCGGGTTGTATGGACCGTTGCTCGCCGCACTCACCGATGATGCCCAGACCGGCACGGTGATGTACCTCGCCAGCGTCGGCGCCAGCTACTTCCTCCTGAGCTCCATCTCGCGCTCGACGGCCATCACCCGCGCGCAGCGGACAGCGAGGCACACGCCGCGATGAAGGTTTCGACCTTCGCGGCGGGGACGGCGTTCGGCCTCGCGGCGGCACTCGGCGCCTTTGACGGCGGCGAAGGCGCCGAGCAGCTCATCGCCGCTTCGACGGTGGCGGCCGGGCTCGCCGGGTATCTGGTGGGCCCGCGGTATCCTCGTCGGGCGCCATACACGGTCACGGCGGGCGACGTGCGCGTCCTTCCCGTTGGTGCCGTGCTGGGCGCGCTCGCGGGCGTCGCGCCTGTTGCGGACTCCGACAGTGAAGAAGCCATGGCCACCGCAGCGACGCTCGGGGGACTGCTTGGGATCTGGATCACGGACCGGGCCTGGGTCATGCCGTTCGACCACGGCTCCGGGGACGTCACGCAGGTCTATCTTGGCACCATCGCGGGCAGCCTGCTCGGCGCCGCTGCCGTCGTTCTGGCGGAACCGCGCGACGCCTTCCCTGCCGTCGCACTGGTGACCGCGGGTGGAATCGCGGGGGCGCTCGGTGGACACGCCCTCGCGGCGCCGCAGCGTGCACGCGCGCGAGTGAGCTGGCACTTCACGCCAGAACGGCTGGCACTGGCGGTAGCGCGGATGCCGGGTGTGTACCCGGCAGTGACCGTGAGGTGGTGACCACGTATCACCGGTGAAACCCTGAAACGTTCAAACCGTCAAACGTTCTCTCACTTGAACGCATTCAGCCCGGTGATCGCCTGACCGAGCACGAGCGAGTGAACGTCGTGCGTTCCTTCGTACGTGTAGACGCTTTCGAGATTCGCCATGTGACGCATCGCGGAATACTCCGCGAGAATGCCGACCGCGCCGAGGAGACGCCGGCATTCGCGGGCGATGTCCGTGGCCATGCTCACGTTGTTGCGCTTCGCGAGCGAGACCTGCTGCGGCGTCATGGTCCCCTGGTCCTTCAGGCGACCGAGGTGCAGTGAGACCAGCTGCGCCTTGACGATCTCGGTGAGCATGTCGGCGAGACGCTCCTGCTGGATCTGAAAGCCGCCGATCGGACGATCGAACATCACGCGATTCTTCGCGTACGACACCGCTTCCTCGAAGCATGCGATCGCGGCGCCGATCGCGCCCCACGAGATACCGAACCGCGCCTGCGTCAGGCACATGAGAGGACTCTTGAGTCCACCCGATTGTGGCAGCAGCGCGTTCGCTGGAAGATGGACGTCGGCGAACACCAGCTCGCTCGTGTCGCTCGCGCGCAATGAGAGCTTCCCCTTCTGATCCTTCGACGTGAACCCTTTGGTTCCCTGCGGGACGATGAATCCGCGGATCGACGTGTCATCGGCATCGCCGTTCGTCTTCGCCCACACGACGGCGATCTGCGCCGTGGATCCGTTCGTGATCCACATCTTGCCGCCGTTCAGCAGCCAGGAGCCGTCCTTCTGCTCGCGCGCCATCGTGATCATGCCGGCGGGATTCGATCCATAATCGGGCTCGGTGAGGCCGAAGCACCCGATGATCTCGCCTGCCGCCATCTTCGGCAGATAGTGTTTCTTCTGCTCCTCGCTGCCGAAGGCGTAGATCGGATACATGGCGAGCGCGCCCTGCACCGACGCGAAGGAGCGAATGCCCGAGTCGCCGCGCTCGAGCTCCTGCATGATGAGGCCGTACGCGACGTTGTTCAGCCCGGCGCAGCCGTACTCCTCGGGAAGATTGGCGCCGAAAACGCCGAGCGACGCCATTTCCGGAACGAGGTCTCTGGGGAACTTCCCATCGACGTACGCGTTGCCGATGATCGGCAGCACACGCTCGTCGACGAAGCGGCGCACGCTGTCGCGAACGGCGCGTTCGTCTTCGGTCAACAGAGTGTCTATCGCGAAAAAGTCGTTCATGCGGGAAAGCTAGTAAGTGCCGCGCCGCAGGCGCGGCGGTTCTCCGCGAGCGCAGCGAGCGGCGGTTGTCCGGCCCGAAGGGCCGGCAGTTCACGCTGCGACCACCCGACGCGCAAATGGGGAGATACCGAGCGATCTCGCCTTGTCGCGAAACGCCCGCCCGTGATCGATCGGCAGCCCACGCTCGTCCTGCCACTGATGCACCATCTCGTGCAGGAGCGTCTGCAGCGCCTCCTCCCAGCCATGGCGCCTCAAGTGCCGGTGGCTGATGGCGATCTCCGGCGGATCCCCTGCCCTGGTGGCGGCTGTGTAATGTCCCAGCCTCGCGCGCATGCGCCGCGACACGCGCACCTGGATGGCGCGCAGCTCGCCCCCGAACAGGTCCGCGTTGTAGCGCGCGTGGGCTTCGGTGAGGCGGCTTGCCGCGCGCTGGTCATCGGGATGCGTGCCCTCGCGCGATCGACGCGGCCGCACGTCGTCCACGCTGATCGGAAACCCGACGAGCACGCGCCGGGCGTGCTGCCGCTCCGCGCGCGTTCGCCCTTCCACGAACACCACGATCGCCTTCAACACGTCGTCCGGCGCGGTGAGGTACCCGCGGTGCACCCGCACCTCTGTGTTCCGGAAGCTCACCATGACATTGCGGTTGCGCGTCAACCGGCACACGGTCATGCGCCGCAGCCCGAATGCCCGCAAACGATCCAGCAGCTCGTCGGCGGTGCGAGGCGGCGGCTCGAGCACCAATGTGAGTTGCGCGGCCGAGTGCTGCAGCCGCCGCATCAACGATCGAAGCATCGCTGGGGTCCAGGCACGAAGGCCCGCTCTTCTGCGGACCAGATGAGCGTGTGTACGTCGATGTCGGTTTTTGTGATGCGAATGCTGTTCACGGACCCCGGGCGGCCGCCGCGCTGACGATTCGAGATCGTGCCGGCCGTCGAGATGATGGTGCCCTTCTTCGTGTGCTCGATGTAGTGAACCGCTTCCTGATGATCGTGTCCGCAGCACACAAGGTCCACCGCGAGCTCCGCGAAGGCGCCGAGAATCCGGTTGGTGTTGCGCAGGCCGTGCCGCTGCGACAGCTCGCCCTTCACCGGATTGTGATGCATCACGATGATGCGCGCGTCCCCCGAAGACGTGCGGCCGAACTGCGATGCCGCATGCGCGAGCTGATCTTCCCGGAGATACCCGATGATCGAGAGGTCGCGGAGGTTCCACGTGAGCGTACGCGTGATCACGCCGTGACAGGTGTTCAGCCCCACGAACGTCGCGCCCGGGACGCGCAGTACCGGCTGGAGGTCCTCGCTGATGTAGTTGCGATACTTGCGGAGCAGCTTCCGATCATCCCCCAGGCCGAAGGGCGCGCGCCACCAGGCCACATCGTGATTGCCGGGAACCACCACCACCTTGCTGACGCGCTCCGCGTGTTTGATGAACGCGCGCGCGCGTTGGAACTCGCCGGAGCGCGAGCGCTGGGTCAGGTCACCCGAGATGACGACGACGTCGAACTTGCGCTCCTGGATCATCGCCTCGATGGTCTCGTACTGCTCCGGCACGGCGGGATGGCCGAAGTGCACGTCGGAACAGTGAAAGATCTCGATCGCGGACGAGGGCGGCCTCACAGCTTCGCGATGATGGCGTCGGTGAATTCGTCGGTCGACGCCGTGCCGCCGAGGTCGCGCGTGACGGTCTTCCCGTCCCGGATCACCGTCTCGAGCGCCCTCCGGATGCGCAGGGCGCGTTCTCCTTCGCCGAGATGCTCGAGCAGCATGCACGCCGCCAGCACGAGGGCGCCGGGATTCGCGACGTTCTTTCCGGCGATGTCAGGCGCGGTGCCGTGCACCGCCTCGAAGATCGCGCCGTGCAGCCCGATGTTCGCGCCGGGGGCGAGGCCCAGTCCCCCGACCAGTCCGGAGATCTGATCGGAGAGGATGTCGCCGAACAGATTGGTGGTGACGATGACGTCGAACTGCTCCGGACGCATCACCAGCTGCATGCAGGTGTTGTCCACGATCATCTCGTTGCACTCGATGTCGGGGTATTCGGCCGCCCCCGCGCGCGCGGTCTTCAGGAACAGGCCCGAAGTGGACTTCAGGATGTTCGCCTTGTGGACGATGGTGACCTTCTTGCGGCCAATCCGGCGGGCCAGGTCGAAGGCATAGCGGACGATGCGCTCGGAACCGCGGCGGGTGACCCTCTGCGTCAGCGTGGCG
>JBOHTL010000219.1:0-4416 GCA_050733735.1 Gemmatimonadaceae bacterium | reverse complement strand
TCACAAGCGACATCATTAGGCGAGCAGTCGAATAGGCGAAGAGGCGAGGAGAAGCCTCGCCTCTTTTCGTTTCGCCTGTTCGCCTTCTCGCCTACGCTCGAAACGTCGCCGACTTGGCCTCGAACTGCCGCCGCTCACCGCCGAGCAGACGCGAAAGGAGAGTGCCGAGCCCTCTCTGGATGGCTGGAATGGGCGCGCGTTTTCCCCGGACGGCGGGGCGCAGCTCGCCGCGCAGCCATCGTTCCAGCTCGTCGAGATCGCTCACCGACAGCGCCTCGATGTCGACGACGACGTTGTAGTAGTACCGCGATCCCGGCCGTTCGGGCTGCAGCAGCACCGGATACGGCTTCGCAAGCACCGCTTCCGCGTCGGCCAGCGTGGGGAAGCTGCCGAAGTCCTCGACCGCGGCACCTTGCCGGCGCACGACGAAATACTCCTGGCTGTACGGCTCGTAGCGCACCAGCACGTTCCACTGATCCGATTGTTCGAGCTCGTCGAACAGTCCCCCTTCGCGCCACAGCTCCAGACGAAAGGACATGGCGGCGGGGAAGCCACTGCGCATCAGCTCCCGCAGCTTTGCGCCGCCAAGCAGTGACTGTGCCCGCACGTACGCGCCGCGCGGGGGCGAGTTCGCGGCCATTGGCGTGACCTCGAGACGCGAGCCCGCCCCCCCCTCGTCGGCGCGCTGCGCCAGTGCCGCGGCGGGAACCGCGGCAGACAGAAGAGCAAGGGTCAACGCGACTCGCCGCACGTATCCTAGAACCGGTGGCGGACCCGCACGAAGACGTTCGGATTCTCCTGCGGATCACTCATGGATTTGGCCACGTAGACACCGAACACGTCGAAGTCGAGGCCCACGCCGAGATCGGTGCGGAACGTGGAGAGCGCCGGCAGCTCGTCCCGCTCGAACGTCAGCTCGCCGCCCGAGGGACCTACCAGCCAGCCGCGGCCGGCGTCGGCGAAGAACACCCAGACGCCGTCGGACGCGGAGCGGATGTCATCGTCATCGTGCCAGTCGTTGAACAGGTCGAAGTGCAGATCTCCCCGATATTCCACCTGGGCGAGCGTCATGCGATCGCACTGTACAGGAATGCCGGGCACGTATGCCCCGGTCGTGCACGTCAGCATGTTGAACGACGAAGGCGTGCGGAAATCGAATCCGGGAATTCCGCCCGGCCCGTCGAGCCCGAAGCGGCGCTGCAGCGGAAGCGCGTCGCCATTCATCCAGCCGCCCGCCACGACGCGGAAGTTGAGCTGTGATCCGGGGGACACGCGGTTGTAGCGGCGGAAATCGAGGAAGGCGCGCGCGTATCGCACCTCCTCAGGCGCCACGGGAGTAACCAGGGGCGCGGAGCGCGGAGCGAATTGCGTGATGTCGCCGAAGCCGTGCTCCATGTCCGCCAGCAAGTACCAGCCCGCCAGCGGGCTGTCATGGTCATTCCGCGTATCGATGCGCAGCGTGCTGTTGAGCAGGTGCAGCAGCCCTTCGTCGAAGGACGGATTCGGCCGCCACGTCGCGCCCTGCATGAAGAGGGTCCACGGAACCTCGGTACTCCGTGAGGTCCAGCGCTCCGCGCCATATGACACGGTGACGTCCGCGCCACGGCGCACGAACAGCCCCGCGTGGACCCGGCCACCGCGGCGCTCGTAGTAGTCCCGGTAATCGCGGCGCAGCAGGAAGGCCGCGAGTCCTGCTTCGCTCTGCGACAACTGCCACGTCTCCGTCGGCTCCACGTTGCTGTACAACCGCCCGCCGACGAGCGCGCCGCCGCGACGACCCACCCGGACCTCGGCGTTCACGTTGTGGCCGATGTCGTCCTGGTCGCCGCCGAAGCTCGTTTCGGTGCGCACGATGGCGTATGCGTCCAGACGAACCGTTCCCCACGGCGCATTCAGGTAGATCTGGGGACCGAGATTGATGGGAAGCCCCTCGACGCGGTTGTAGGCGCCGGCGGTCGCGATCTGCAGCTTGCTGGAATTGCGTCGCTGGGAACGTTCCCACCGCCGCCACCATCCCGTCTCGCTCGACGCCGTGCTGCGGACAGGGACGATGGTGTCGCCATCGCGCGAGTAGTCCAGCTCCTGGCGATAGATGCGAATCTCGCCGCCGATGTATGCCGCGTGCCGGCCCTCCACCTGTCCTCCGACGACCAGCAGGTCGCCGTCGATCCGGGCGGTAGACCTCAGCACGACGTCGCTGTTGATGGCGAGCACGCGTCCCCGGACCCGGCCGCTGATGAACACCGGCCCTTCGAGGACGGCGACATCACCGTTCACGGTCCGGTTCTCGTCGATCTCGACGCGGCCCGAGGAGCGGAGCCCGGATGTTTCGTTGTAGAGCCGCGTTGCTTCGCGCGCGACATCACGCGGCAAGCCCGAACGCTCTTGCTGGACGTCGCGTACCTGCGCGGCCGCGCTGCTGCTGAGCGCGACGGTCAGGGCGAGGACGATACTGCGCATACTGTCTCCGGGAGTCAGGTCCGGGGCTGCGCGAAGCAGTCGCCGTACCGAAGGGGTCGGAACGCCGAACCTTAAGGCGTTACGCGACTTACGCAATCTCGCGGAGGGACCGGAGTTACGCCATGTCCACCCTCGGGAACAGCAGGTGTGTCCGTTCAGGTTGCGGCCGCGTCCTCGGCTGGCCCGATCCCCAGTCGTTTCATGCGCCGATACAGGTTGGGCCGGTCCGTTTTCAGCTTTCTCGCCGCCTCGGCCACATTCCCGCCCGCCATCGACAGCGCACGCGCGATCAGCATCCGCTCGTATTCATCGAGCGTGTCGCTCAGCGAGCGGTCCAACGCCGCGGGGTCGGGAAGGGGAGCGGACGTCGGCGTCCCCCCCCGTTCGACGGGAAGAACGCCTCGCACGGCGTCCTCCGTGATGTCGACACCGGCGTGAAGGATCGACAGTCGTTCGACGATGTTTGCCAGTTCCCTCACGTTGCCGGGCCAGCGATAGCGCGCGACTGCGCTGATCGCCTCCGGCGTCCATCGCGGCATCGGCTGACCGGTGCGCGAATGATGCAACGCCGTGAAGTGCCTGATGAGCAGGGGAATGTCCGATGGACGTTCGCGAAGGGCCGGCACCTGAAGCGGAATCACGTTGAGCCGGAAGAACAGATCCTCACGAAAGCGGCTCTCGGCGACAGCGCGAGACAAATCCTTGTTGGTGGCGGCGATGATGCGGACATCGACACGGATCGGCTGACTCCCGCCGACACGCTCGATCTCTCGCGCTTCGATGGCCCGCAGCAGCTTGGCCTGTGCTTCCGGACCGAGATCGCCGACCTCGTCGAGCAGGAGCGTGCCGAGATGCGCGAGCTCGAAGCGGCCGATGCGCCGCTCGGTCGCGCCCGTGAACGACCCTTTCTCGTGGCCGAACATCTCGCTCTCCACGAGGTCGCGCGGAATCGCGGCGCAGTTCACGCGAACGAATGCGCGATCGCGCCTCGAGCTCGCGCCGTGAATCGCGGCGGCCACGAGCTCCTTGCCGACCCCGGACTCGCCCGTGATGAGCACGCGCGAATCGGTCGGCCCCACGCGTCCAATCAGGTCGCGGACCCGCTGGATGGCGGTGCTGTCGCCCACCATCTCGCCGCTGAGCCCGAGGTCCGCGCGCAGCGCGCGTGCCTCCAGCCGTGCGCGGCGCAGCTCCAGCGCCGAGGACAGCGCGAGCAGCACGCCTTCGGGAGTCAGTGGTTTCTCGAGAAAGGTGAAGGCGCCCAGCTTGGTGGCGCGCACTGCGTCGCTCAGCCCCGCGCGGCCGCTCATCATGACGACGGGTGAATCGGGAATGACCTCGCGCAGCTTTTCGAGCGTCGCCAGTCCGTCGAAATCGCCCGGCATCATGAGATCGAGCAGCACGACGTCCGGCTCCGCCTCGCTCGCCCGACGGATTCCCGAGGCGCCGTCCGACGCATCGCGCACGTCGTAGCCCTCGGCGGCGAAGAGCGCTCCCACCATGCGCCGGATGTTCGGTTCGTCGTCGATGATCAGGACCGTCGGCATTCGATGGACGCAGTGAGGTGTGTGAGATCTTTCATGGTTCCCGATTCGTGCTGCTCGCTGGAAGCACGAACCGGATCGTCGTACCCTTGCCCGGCTCGCTCGTGGCACTGACATCCCCGCCGTGCGCCAGCACCGTCTGACGCGCGATGGCGAGACCGAGCCCTGTCCCGCCAGCCTTGTACGTCACATACGGCTCCCAGATCCTCGCGAGCCGGTCGGGGGCGATGCCATGCCCCGTGTCGGCGACGGCAAGCTCGACCGCAGAACCGCCGTTCCAGGGCACGCGCCGTACGTCGACCGAGATGGCGCCCCCCCCCGATCCCGTGCACGCCTCGACGGCGTTCAGAACCACGTTCGACAACGCGCGCGCCAGCGCTTCGTGATGCCCATGGATCAGCGGTACGTCGCT
>JBOHTL010000218.1:0-11140 GCA_050733735.1 Gemmatimonadaceae bacterium | reverse complement strand
GGGACATGCCGCGATGGTATGGGTGCACGGCGGCGTGCACGGCGACTGGAGCACCATCTACTTCCCCTTCGTGAAAGAGGCGATCGAGCGCGGCTATGTGATCATCGCCCCTGAATATCGGGGATCGACCGGATACGGCGCCGAGCACTATCTGGCCATCGACTACGGCGGAAAGGAAGTCGACGACGTCGGCTCGGCGGTCGACTATCTCAAGACGCTGCCGCACGTGGACCAGGATCGCATCGGCGTCATGGGGTGGAGCCACGGCGGCTTCATCACGGCGCATCTGCTCTTCCGCGAGCAGCATCCGTTCAAGGGCGGCGCGGCCATCGTGCCGGTCACGAACCTCGTCTTCCGGCTCGGGTTCAAGGGACCGCGCTACGCGTGGAACTTCTCGACGCAGCGCGGCATCCTCGGCATGCCGCATGAGAAGCGCGAGGAGTACATCAAGCGCTCCCCGCTGTATCATGTCGACAACCTGAAAGTGCCGATCCTGGTCCACGCCGCCACGAACGACGAAGACGTGGATTTCGAGGAGAACCAGCAGCTCGTCGATGCGCTGCGCTCGCGCAAGCCGGACCTGGCCGAAACCAGGGTGTACGAGGATCCGCACCCGTGGGGCGGCTCGGTAGGACACGCGTTCAGTCGTCGCGTGGATCCGCAGACGCTCGAGCGCGTGGATTCTCCCGCGCAGATCGATTCGTGGAATCGCACGTGGACCTTCTTCGAGTGGATCCTCAGACCCTATGAGGATCGCTCCAAGCCGGTGACATACATCGTGAGATGAAGCCGGGCCACACGGCGGAATTCCAGGCGAAGCTCGAGGCAATCAAACGCGACAAGCGGGCTCGGATACGGTGGAGCGTCACGCACCACACGGCCGAGCTCGCGATTCGCGCGATTCAGGGACACGTCAGCATGAGCTATCGCCCGGGCAGCAAATCGCGGCGCAGGAAACGCCGCAAGCGTCTGCTTTGAGCTGGCATGGGTCGTGACGTACCTACGCGGCATGCCTTCACGAAATGTCGGAAAGAAACGGCTCGCGGGAAATGACCGTGAGATTCCCGCGGAACTGGCGCAGCGCGAACCTCAGGACCGGCCGAAGCCAAACGGCCGCCGTGGCGCCGCGGAAAGCCCTGTCGACTCCATGCACGTCGACGCGCCGGGGAAGCAGGACAACAAGCGCGGCCACCGCCGCGATCGTCAGCCGTAGTAACGCTGGATCGCGCTCGCCACGCCGTCGAGATCCGGGAAGAGACGCCGCTCGTCGATGCCGACGAGATCGAGCTGGTCACGCAATCGTGGCACCTCATCTCGCGGAATCACGTACTTCGTGAGCGCGCCGCCGAGCCCCTGCTCCTCGAGGAACTGATCGAACGACAGCGACGTCGTCGAGCAGAGCGTGAAGGTCGCGCCCTGCGCGACGATGCGCGCATCCAGGGAGGGCGGCTCGAGCATGCACGCGAATGACGCGGCCTGGCGATTCGCGAACAGCTTCCAGGGAGTGAACTTCTCCCTCTCGCTCCAGACGCCGTCGAGGTCCTGAATCAGCAACGCGAGCGGTGGCAGCTTGAACTTGCGGTGCACCGTCTGCCAATCGAGCCGCCACACGGCGCGGTCGCAGTCCTCGTCGTCTAACGGCCGCGTTCCGAAGAACGCCGCCACGAGCGGCGAGTAGGTCCAGTCCAGCAGCCGCGTCGGTACGCCGTGATGCTGCGCGGCGATCAGGAGCTCCCAGTCGTCGTATGGTCGCGCTTCCTCGAGATGCGGGCGCGAATACCGGATGAAATTCCTGAGGATGTGCTCCTCGAGATCCGCCTTGGTGTGCGGCGGACGCGTTCCGCCCAGCCGGTCGAGGGACGTGAGCAGCGGCCCTGCAGCAATCGCGGCGCCGCGATACACGCCGGTATCACGGCGCCGGCCGGTCTGCTCGTCCGGTTTGCTCGGCGTGACGACGTCGACGAACTCGCCGAGCGAGTGAACGACGATGGTGCGGATGGACATGTCGCGCCCGGTGCGTTGCGCGAATAGTGCCAGCGCACCGGACCGTTAGGCGGCTAGCGCAGTCTGATGTACAGGATCGCCAGGGCGGCGACGGTAACGATGACCGATATACCGCTTACCACCTTCGCGTAGGCGGCCTCCGACATCGTGCCCTTCTTCCGCATGGAGTGGGCGCTCGCGACCGCGACGATGAGGATCACGAGCAGCAGAATCGGGATGAGCATGGGCGCATACGCTACCGGCCCCTGCCGTTACCCGTCAAGGCTTCATGTGCGGACTGACGCCGACGACAGCACCGAGGACCGCGCCGACGCCGACGAGGATGCTGCTGGCGATCAACGCGCCCGGCGTCATGACGGTCGCGAGGGCGACCATCCATGCGAGCGCGAACCCGAACGCGCCGCCCAGGATGCACCAGAGGCGCTGTTCCGCCGCGATCCACCGGAACTTCGCGCTGAGGAAGCCGCCGATCACCACGAAGGCAGTTCCCGCGAGCAGACCGCCGAGGAGGAGGCCACCTGCTCCGATATTCGTGCCCGCCGCGCCTCCCAGCGCCGCGCCTCCCACGGCGAGGAGCACAGTCAGCAGGAATACCTTGAGCAGATTCACGTCAATCCCCGCGTCGCGCAGGCCGGGCAAGCTCGCGATCGGGCGCGGAAAGATGCCGAGCGACTTTCCTGAAGTCGGCGATCAGCGCGGCGCGCGCTTCGGCGCGAGCCGTTGCATCGGGTGCGCGCAGCACCGAGGAGGGATGCACGGTGGCAAAGACGGCGTCCGCGAACGGCGTGCTTTGCCTCTCGCCGCGGCTCCTGGTGACGCGGAATTTCTTACCCAACAGCGACTGCGCGGCGGTTGCGCCAAGGCAGATGACGACGTCGGGCTTCACGAGGGCGAGCTCCTCGTCCAACCAGGGACGGCATGCCCTGATCTCGCCGTCGTCGGGTTTCTTGTGAATGCGACGTTTCGATTTCTCCCCGCGCTCCCATTTGAAATGCTTCACGGCGTTCGTGACGTACACGTCGGATCGATCGATCCCAGCTTCCGCGAGCGCTTCATCGAGGAGTCGGCCGGCGGGACCAACGAACGGATGTCCTTCGCGATCTTCCTGATCGCCGGGCTGTTCACCAACCAGCATGATCTTCGCCGCCGCTTTTCCCTCGCCGAACACGGTCTGTGAACCCACCGTCCACAGCCGGCACCCGCGGCACACGCGCGCTGCCTCGCGCAGGGACGTCAGTGTTCGCCGCTGCGGAATGAAATCGGCGGCCGTGCCTGTGACGAGGGGAAGCTCCGGGCGCGTGGCCATCGCTCAGTTGCTGTCTCCCTCGTGCGGAACGCGGGCGTGAGAGATGACGTTGTCGTCGATGTGGCCGCGCTCGATCTCGCGCATGGCCTCGACCTTCTCGCTGTTCTTCTCGGCCTCGTCGTGCTGCTGCCGATCCTGATGCAGGCGGTGGCGCCCTTCGACGTCGGGCTGCTCCGTCAGCGCCTCCTGGTCGGCGTCGCGGCCTTCGTGCAGCATCTCGACGAAGCGCCGATGCGTCTTTTCTCCGTGCTGACCCTCGGCGTGTCGCTGCGGTCCCGTATCGTGCGGCTTCCGGTTTCCCATCGCGGCGCTCTCCTTGTGTGTGATCGTGTCCGGCACAAGGGCGCAAGCACGGGGCCAACAGCTTCCCCCTGATACCGGCGCGGCGTAGAATCCCGCCACGACTTCTCAGGATGGGCAGATGTCCGCACTTCGCAGCATATGGCCCGCGGTCGCGCTCGCTGCCGCTGCATGCCGTCCCTTTTCAAGCGCGGTGCCGGAACCGGCCTCGGCGCAGCGCACGTATGTGCTTCGGCTCGGCAGCGATACCCTGGCTGTGGATCAGTTCACGATCTCCCGCGATCGAGTGGAAGGCACCCTCGTCACGCATCTGCCGCGCGTCGTCGTGACGCGTTACATGGTGACGATAGATCCGTCGACCGGCCGCGCCTCCCGTCTGCAATACAACTCGCGCCTGCCCGACGGGTCGCTGATCACGGGTGGTAATCAAGCGCCGGTCCGCCAGGTGACGATCGACTTCGCCGGCGACAGCGCCGTCGCGCGCATCGAGCGCGACACCGTCGTCACCGTTCGCGCTGCCGCCGCGAATGCCTTCCCGTATCTCAACTATGGAATGGCGTTCTTCCAGCTTCCGGTGTCGGCGCTGCGCGCCTCGAACCGGGACAGCGCATCGTATGCGATCTACACAGGCGGCCGTACCACGACACCGATCAGTGTACGACGCACGGGCCCCAACGCGTTCTCGCTGAGCATCACGACTTTTGCGTTCGCCGTTCGGACCAGTGACGCAGGCGTGGTTCAAACGGTCGACGGCTCCGGCACCACGCAGCAGTTCCTGGCGACGCTACAGAGCGCGCCGGTGAACATGGCCACGCTCGCTTCGACGTGGCGCGCGACGGAGCTCGACAGACGCTCGGCGACGACGCTGTCTCCGCGGGACACCACGCGGGCAACGATCGGCGGCGCCCAGATCCTGATCGACTACAGTCGGCCGCGGACGCGCGGCCGGCGTGTGTGGGGCGCGAATGGCGTCCTCAACGACACACTCTGGCGAACGGGCGCCAACGCGGCGACGCAGTTCCGGACGAACGTGCCCCTGACCATCGGCGGCCGGGAGGTGCCCGCCGGGACCTACACGCTGTGGACACTCGCGGTACCGGGCCGCTACCAGCTCATCATCAACAAGCAGACGGGCCAGTGGGGGACGCAGTACGACCCGGCGCAGGATCTCGCGCGCATTCCCGTGCAAACGCGCGCGCTGTCTCCGGCCATCGAGCAGTTCACGATCGACGTGTTGCCGACGGGAACGAATTCCGGACTGTTGCGTCTGCAGTGGGACACGCTCGAGCTGTCGGTTCCGTTCACTGCCCCATAGGTGAGCCGGCTTCTCAACTATTTCTTCCGGGGACTCATCGTCCTCGCGCCCGCGGGCATAACGGTCTACGTCTTCTGGCTGGTGATCAGCGCGGTCGATCGCTGGCTGGGACTTCCGATTCCCGGCGCGGGGATCGCGGTCACGATCGCGCTGATCACGCTGTTCGGGTTCCTGGCGTCGACCGTGCTGGCGCGCTGGCTGGTGCGCGTGATGGACTCGACCTTTCTGCGAGTTCCGCTCGTGCGCCTCGTGTATGCGTCGACGCGCGATCTGCTCGACGCATTCGTGGGTGAGCGCCGGCGCTTCGATCGGCCGGTCATGGTCACCACGTCCGCCGATGGCATCGAGAAAGCCTTTGGTTTCGTCACGCAGCAGACGATGGATCGCTTCGGCGCGGACTTCGACGATCACGTCACGGTGTATCTCCCATTCTCGTACACCTTCACGGGAGTGATCCGGATCTACCCAGCGGCAAACGTACGGCCGCTGGCGACGGACAGCGCCGAACTGATGGCGTTCGTGGTTTCCGGCGGGGTGACGGAAGCGGCCGGTCGTGGCGTCGGTTCGACTCGCTGACGCAACGGATCCGCACGATCCCGCCCGCGAGACGTTTCACGCGGTGCCCCGAGCCATCTACATGTCAGAGCCTCCTGGCACTGCGCCGGTGCGCGCGAGTGTCGAGCGCAATCTCACGCGCCAGGAGTTCGCGACAGGGCAACGCGTGATCGTGGCGCTCGATGGCCCAGCGGCGGTGGGACGCATCGTCGCGCGCATTTCGCCGGTGCTGAAGGACGACGCGGGCGCGCCGATCGGCATGCTGGGCTTCTTCGAATCGCGCAACGATACGGCCACCGCGCGATCGCTGTTCGACGACGCGACGTCGTGGTTGCGGGCTCGCGGCGCGGGGCGCATCGTCGGCCCGATGGACGGCGATACCTGGCATCGCTACCGCGTGAACGTCGGCCCCTTTATACGACCGCCATTTCCATTCGAGCCCTGGAATCCGCCGTGGTACGGCGAGCTCTGGGAAAGCAATGGCTTCTCCCGGCTCGAGATGTACAGCTCGAAGTGGATCGACGACGTCGCCACGCTTCTGCCCGCGCTGGAGAATGGGAAGCAGCGAGCGGTGGATCACGGCGTGCGCGTCCGGCAACTGCGACGCGATCGCCTGCGCGACGAGCTCACGCTGATTCACGAGATCTCTTCCCGGATCTTCGCGGACGCGTTCCTCTACTCGTCGATCTCTCGCGACGAGTTTCTCGCGCTCTACTCGGGAATCGACCGCTTTCTGGATCCCGAGCTCGTCCTGTTCGCCGAGACGAACGGGAGCGACGCGGTGGGATTCGTGTTCGCGTACGACGATCCCGCCCGCCCCGCGGTGCACTACAAGACGATCGGAGTGCTGCCCGAGTGGCGCCGGCCCGGCGTCGCTGCCGCTCTGTCGCATGATGTATACACCGCGGCCCTGCGGCGTGGGCGTCCACAGGGAAATCATGCATTGATGCGGGACGACAACCGGTCGCAAGCGCTGGACCAGGGCCACGGCGAAGTCTTTCGCCGCTACGCGTTGTACGAGTGGAACGGCGCATGAGCGCGAACGCCGCGTCGCTGTTCCTCGATGCCGCGGAGCGAAACGCCAGCACGATCGCGTTCGCCGAGGCCCAAGGGAACCGCGTGTCGTTCGCCGAGTTGCGGCGGCGTGTCGAGAGGTGCGCCGGCGGTCTCCGGCAGCTCGGCTTCACTGAAGGGACGAGAGCCGTCTTCATGCTGCCGATGTCCACCGAGCTCTATGTCGCGGTGCTCGGATGTCTCACCGCCGGCGGCGTCGCCGTGTTCGTCGATCCCTGGGTCTCGCTCCGGCGCATCGTCGCGCTGGCGGCGGCGGCGCGCGCGAAGGCGTTCTTCGGGTCGCCGAAGGCGCATCTCCTCAGGATGCTGTCGCCTGAGCTGCGACGCATCCCGATCACGATCACCACCGGTGCGGTCGCGCGCCCCTTTGCCCGGTATCGGCTGGATGCGCTGGACGGGGACGCAGGTGTTGGCGAAGTCGCACCGGGCGATCCCGCGTTGATCACGTTCACAACCGGATCGGGCGGCGTCGCGAAGGGCGTAAACCGCACGCACGCCATTCTTCGGGCGCAGCACGAGGTCATCCGCGAGGAATTTCCCGCGCGGCCGGGAGACGTTGATCTCACCACCTTCCCGGTGTTCGCGCTCAGCAATCTGGCCGCCGGAATCACGACGGTGATTCCACCGGTGAATCTGCGACGCGTCGCGGACGCCAGCGCCATCCGTGTCCTGGACGCAATGCGCGGTGCCGGCGTGACGACGATGGCGGCGTCGCCACCGCTGTTCGACGTGCTCGCGTCGCACCTTCGCGCCAGGGGTGCCGCGCCGCCGCCGTCATTGCGGCGCATCGTGACCGGCGGCGCTCCCGTTCGCGACGACCAGCTTCGATTGTGGCGCGAGGTGTGGCCGCGAACGGAAATCGTAGTCGCGTATGGGTCGAGTGAAGCGGAGCCGGTGGCGAGCATCGGTGCCGACGAACGATTGTCAGAGCGCGACGCGGGCCAGGGGTACTGCGTCGGCCGTCCGGTGCACGCCGTGCTCACGCGGATCGTCCCGATCACGAAGGGCCCGCTGACGAAGCTGGCCGTCCCGCCGCCGACAGAGACCGCTGGCGAGCTGCTGGTCACCGGGCCGCATGTATGCCGCGACTACGTCGGCGACGAGCGCGCCTTCGCGGAGAACAAGGTTCGCGATCCAGCCGGCATGGTCTGGCATCGCATGGGCGACACCGGCTACTTCGACGGCAAGGGCCGGTTCTGGCTCGTGGGACGCGTGCATTCGACGATTCAACGCGGGGGAGTGGTCGTGCATCCGCAGATTGTGGAAAGGGCGGCGCGCGGCGAAGACGCGCGCATCCGGCGCGTCGCGGCCGTCGGCCTGCCGGACGATGTCCTGGGCGAACGTCTCGTCGTGGTCGTCGAGAGCGATAGTCTGGACGTCGCTCCCGCGGTGCGTTCGCGCATCGGAGAGGCGAAACTGGCGCCCCTCGACGCCCTCGTCGTGACGAGCAGGCCGCTGCCGGTGGATCCGCGGCACAACAGCAAGATCGACTACCACCGCCTTCGCGATCTTCTCGAGGCGGGAGAGCTGAAGTGACTGCCGCCGCGCCTCCACAGCCAGTCACTCGCTCCGATCCCTACGTCGCGCGGATGCGCGCGTACATGCGCGAACGCTTTCCGCTGTTCGGTCATGTCCTGCTGATCATCAGCTATTACTCGTCGAATCAGTTTCTCGCGAAGGTGCTTACGACCCCGGAGGCGCCGATGCAGTACACGGCTCGCTCGCTCCTGGGTGCGCTCACCCTTCTCTTCTTCTTCTTTCACCTGCGCGTGTTCGACGAGCACAAGGACTTCAAGGAGGACGCGCGCTTTCACCCGCAACGCGTCCTGCAGCGCGGCGTGATCACGCTGGCGGATCTGCGGCTGCTGGCCGGTCTCTGCATCGTCGCCGAGCTGACGTTGGCCGCGGTCGCCGGCAGCGCGGCCCTCGCCGGGCTGGCGATGGCGTTCGTCTTTTCGTTGCTGATGCTGAGGGAGTTCTTCGCGAAGGAGTGGCTCAAGACACATTTTCTCGTGTACGCCACGTCGCACATGCTGCTGATGCCCCTGCTCTCGCTGATGGTGTTCAGCTTCGCGACCGGCAGGATGCCCTGGCAGGCGCCGAGGATATTCTGGGTGTATGCATTCGTCGGATTCTTCGTGACGTTCAACGTCGAGGTGTCCCGTAAAATCCGGGCGCCGGAGGACGAGATCGCCGGGCTGGATTCATACTCGAAGATCTTCGGCACGTATGGCGCCGCGTGGCTGGTGCTCGGGCTGCGCGTCATCGACACGACGCTCGTGTCGATCGTGGGATATGCAATCGGCGTGAGCGCCTGGTTCTATGTCGCCGTGGTCATCCTGCTCGTCGTAACGCTCGGCACCTTCATTCGCTTCCGGACAAACACGAACGCCCAAACGGCAAAGGCGCTCGAGCGCAACGCCGGACTGTATCTCATTGCCTTCGATCTGGTCCTCGCGGTGGAGCTCGTGCGGATGCAGGGTTTCGCTCCGTGAGTCGTTCCATATGGCGGAGCGAGAGCGGCGGTGACGCCGATCCACGCGTGGTGGGTGGCAAAGCCGCGAATCTCGCGCGGCTGGCGTGCATGGCGGGCGAAAAGCGGGTCCCGCCCTTCTTCGTCGTGACGACGACGGCGATGCCCGCGCGTGGTGACGGCATGGCCGCCGATGTCCGGAAGAGCATCGAGGACGCGTACTGCGACCTGTTCAACACGGATGCGCATGTCGCGGTACGCAGCTCCGCGGTCGGGGAAGACGCGACCGGCGAATCTTTCGCCGGGATTCATGAAAGTTTTCTGTATGTCCGGGGAGCCGACGCGGTGAGCGACGCCGTGGAGCGCGTCTGGGCGTCAGCGTTCTCGGAGAGAGCGTTGTCGTATCGGGCCGCTCGCAGTCTCGCCGCCGACAGCATCGAGATCGCTGTCGTCGTTCAGCGGATGATCGACGCGACGGTCAGCGGCGTCGTGTTCACTGCCGACCCGACCACCGGCGACGTCCAGCGTGTGGTCGTGAGCTCACTCTTCGGTCTGGGTGAAGGATTGGTGAGCGGCGGCCTCGACGCCGATCTGTTCACCGTCGACAAACGCACCGGCTCAGTCGAGACCAACATCGCGAAAAAACAGGAGCGCTTCGTTTTCGATGCGGCGCAAGGCCAGGGGGTGAGGCGCGAGAGCCTTCCGGAAGGCTTGAGAGAGGCACCGAGCCTCAACGACGCGCAGGTACGTCTCCTTGCGCGCGAGGCGCGACGCATCGAGGAGGCCTGCGGCGCACCGCAGGATATCGAGTTCGCCCTCGATGCCACCGACGTTCTCTGGATTCTGCAGACTCGTCCGATCACGACCGTCGAAGAACTGGGCCCCGCGGCGGGATACGGGCTGCTCTGGGACAACTCCAACATCATCGAAAGTTTCTCGGGCGTAACGTCGCCGATGACGTTCTCCGTCATCCGACGCGCGTATGCCACCGTGTATCGCTGCTTCTCCCAGGTGATGGGAATTGCGCCCGACGTCATCCGGCGCAGCGAGCCGCTCTATCAGAACATGCTCGGCCTGATCCGGGGCCGCGTGTACTACAACCTCAGGAGCTGGTATCTCCTGCTGCGGCTCTTCCCCGGGTTCCAGTACAACCGGCAGTTCATGGAATCGATGATGGGCGTGAAGGAGTCGTACGACCCGGAACCGGAGGCGTCACCATCGGCTGCTCGGCGCTACTTCATCGAGCTGCCCGCGCTGATACGCCTGCTTCTCAGGTCGCTTTGGAATTTCGCGCGCATCCGCACGCTCGTGTCCCGGTTCGAAGCGTTGTTCGAACATCACTACGGCCGTTGGGCCGCCATGACGTTTCAGCAGATGCGACCGCACGAGCTGATGGCGGTCTATGGCGAGATGGAGCGCGACATCCTCGAGCAATGGCGCGCGCCAATCATCAACGATCTCTTCGTGATGGTGAACTACGGCGTGCTCAAGAGACTGTGCGCGTCGTGGTGCGGCGACGCGACCGGATCGCTGCAGAACGACCTGATTTGCGGTGAAGGCGGTATCCGTAGCACCGAGCCGACATTCCGGCTCATGGAGCTGGCGGGCGACGTTCGCGCGCAACCGGAGCTGGCGCTGGCGTTCTCCACCACTCCGGTCGAGGACATCGGTCACGTTCTGCGTCGCGATCCGAGGTACGCGTCGTTCAACGCCGCGTTCGGCCGGTATCTCGACGAATACGGTTTCCGCTGCATGAACGAGCTCAAGCTCGAGGAGCCCACGCTTCGCGACCGGCCGGAGTTCGCATACCAGGTGATCCGGAACTACGTCGCGTCTCCTGCGGGCGCCGATCCGCACGCGATCACCTCGCGCGAGGCGGACATCCGCGTAGGAGCGGAACGTCGCGCTTACTCGCTCATCCGGTCGCCGCTCAAGCGCGCCATCTTCAACCGGGTGCTGCGCAACGCCCGGTTGGGGGTGAAGAATCGGGAGAACTTGCGCTTTGCGCGGACGCGAATCTTCGGGCTCGTGCGCGAATTGGTGCGGGCGCTCGGAGCCCGTCTCGTCGACGCGGGAGCGATCGACCGCGTGGACGACGTGTTCTACCTGACGC